>JBEBDM010000185.1:0-3443 GCA_041156905.1 Actinomycetota bacterium
GACTACGCGTTCAACAAGAGCCACACGTTCGGCTACGGACTCATCACCTACCAGACGGCGTACCTCAAGGCGTTCTACCCGGTCGAGTACATGGCCTGTCTGCTCACGAGCGTCAAGAGCAACCTCGACAAGGCGGCCGTCTATCTCAGCGATTCCCGGGCGATGGGGGTCAAGGTCCTGACCCCCGACGTCAACCGCTCGGTGATGGACTTCGCGGCGTTGTCGCCCGCCGACGTCCCTGCCGACGTCGACCTGCCGCCGGGGAGTCCCGGGGCGATCACGTTCGGCCTCTCGGCGGTGCGCAACGTGGGCGAGGGCCTGGTCGAGTTGTTGCTCCGCGAGCGCGATGCCTCGGGCCCGTTCTCCTCGTTCCACGACTTCGTCGAGCGGGTCCCCGAGCCGGTGCTCAACAAGCGCACGGTCGAGTCGCTCATCAAGGCCGGTGCCTTCGACGGCCTCGGCCACCCGCGCAAGGGACTGCTGATGGTCTTCGAGGAGATCATCGACACGACCGTCGCCGTCCGTCGCGAACGCGACCAGGGCGTGATGAGCCTGTTCGGCGACTTCGACGCCCCCGACGGTCAGGGCGGGTTCGACAGCCGGATCCCGATCCCGGAGATCGAGTTCGACAAGTCCGACCAGCTCAAGTTCGAGAAGGAGATGCTCGGTCTCTACGTCAGCGACCACCCGCTCCTCGGTGTGGAGGCGGCCCTGCGGCGCCTCGTCGACTGCAGCATCGCCGACGTGCCCGAGCGCGAGGACGGCAGCATGTTCGTGATCGGTGGTCTGGTCACCAACATGACCCGGAAGTTCACCAAGAAGGGCGACCAGATGGCGGTGTTCGTCCTCGAGGACCTCGACGCCTCGATGGAGATCACCGTCTTCCCCCGGGTGCTCATCGACCACGGCTCCAAGCTGGTCGACGACAAGATCGTCACGGTGAAGGGCCGGCTCGACAAGCGCGACGAGTCGCGGGTCAGCTTCATGGCCCAGGACGTCCAGATCGTCGAGGGCCTCGACTCGGCCGCCGGGTCGCCGTTGCACCTGCGTGTCCCCGCCACGTCGCTCAGCGAGGTCCGGATCGCCCAGATCAAGAAGGTCCTGAGCGCCCATCCCGGCAGCTCGCCCGTCCTCATGCACATCGGGGGCGGCAAGGTCCTGCGCCTCTCCGAGGAGTTCCGGGTCGATCTCGACCGTGTCGTGGGCGAACTGCGGCTCCTCCTCGGGCACGACGCCGTCATCCTCTGAGGTCCTCTCGGCCCTCACGGCAGGAAATCGGGTGTTCTGCTGGCAGAATGGGAGGCCGTAGGACCGTGTCCGGCGCCGCTGCCGGGGCCGGAATCGACCAACAGGAGCGAGAGAGGGCGATGGCACTCCAGGTGGACACCAGGGACAGTGCGGCGCTCACCGATGCCGATCTGGACGAGATGGCGTCGATGGGCGGTGCATTCGACATCGGCGCACTGTCCAAGGCCAAGGAGGACTGGGTCCTCAGCACGACGTGTCGGATCGACGACAAGCTCCACGGCTTCACCTTCTCGACCCTCGAGCGCATCGGGGGGACCCCCTGCGTGCTGCTCGGCGTCATGAGCGTGCGCCGCTCCAGCAAGCGTGACCAGGTGCTCAAGGGTCTGATGGCCGAGGCATACCACCGTGCGCTCATGGCCTTCCCCGACGAGGACGTCGTGGTCG
This sequence comes from Actinomycetota bacterium, assembly GCA_041156905.1. Classification (GTDB taxonomy): domain Bacteria; phylum Actinomycetota; class Acidimicrobiia; order Acidimicrobiales; family Ilumatobacteraceae; genus UBA668. The sequence goes on from JBEBDM010000185.1 coordinate 1,693, forward strand.
GCTCCCGTTTCGTGGCTCCTGACGGTCTCGAGGCGATCAAGCAGGTCGACGAGATGATCCCGCGGCCGGGTCACCGGGCCGTCGGCGAGGAGCGGGCCTGGGGCCGGCGTCTGGCCAAGCGGTTCGGTGTCGACAGCGGATACGACGAGCAGTCGTTCCTCGTCAAGGCCGGTGGCACCTCGGGTTTCATCGACCACGAGTCGTCCAAGCCGGAGAAGACCAAGCCGGAGGTGGCGGCCATGTTCGCCGCACTCGACACCCGCAAGGGTGGCGTCCTCATCGCCCACGGCTGGGTGATGGCCGAGGACCTCGTCTCGCTGGGTGCCCGCTGAGCGCACCCTCCGGGCCGTCGCTCGAGGCGCTCCTGCGCCGTCGGCGGATGACACGGACGTTCGCTCCGGGTCCACTCACTGCTGATCGTCACGACGAACTCGTCGCGATGCTCGACCTCGCACGCCGGGCCCCGTCGGCCGGGTTCTCCCAGGGCGTGCACTTCCTGCTGCTCACGGGAGCCGATCTGGTCGCCTTCTGGCAGGGGAGTGGCGCCGGTGACTGGTTCTCGCGGACCCAGCCCGGCGTGCTCGGTGCCCAGGCGTTGGTCATCCCGCTCGCCGACGAGCAGGCGTACACGAGCCGCTACTCGGAGTCCGACAAGGCCGGCCACGGGCTCGAGGATGCCGCCAACTGGCCCGTGCCGTTCTGGCTCACCGACGCGGCCATGGCGACACAGAACCTGCTGTTGCTGGCCGAGGAGGCCGGCTGGGGGGCGCTCTACTTCGGGCTGTTCGCCGAGTCGGCCCGCGCCGTGCGGGCCCTCGGGGTTCCGCCTCGGGTCGTGCCACTCGGAGCGGTCGCCCTCGGTCAGCGCTCGGCCGACGACAAGCCCTCGGGGTCGTCCACCACCCGCTCCCGCCGTCCCGCCGACGAGGTCGTCCACCTGCAGAGGTGGTGACGGTGCGCTCGGCTGCGAGCGGGCGGGGGAGCGCGGGTTAGGTTGCTGGGCATGACGACCCAGATCCCCATCGTCGACTATCTGCAGCTCGGCGACGCCCCGACCCTGACCGCTCACGAGTGCACCTCGTGCGGCGCTCGCTACTTCGACCGGCGCAACGCCTGTGCCGGCTGCAGTGGCACGGCCTTCGCGGCTGTCTCGCTCCCGTCGGAGGGAATCGTGAAGGCCTTCAGCATCGTGACCTTCGCCGCCCCCGGCGTGCCGGTCCCGTTCGTGGCAGCAGTGGTCGACTGCGGAGGCACCAGCGTCCGCGGCAACATCATCAACTGCGAGCCCTCGCCCGAGGCCGTGAGCCTCGGCATGAAGGTCCGCCTCGCCACCTACTCGCTCGGCGCCGACGACAACGGTGTCGAGGCAGTCGGCTTCGGCTACGAGCCCGTGGCCTGAACCGCACCCGAACGAACCCCACTGACGACCCACTGACTGAGACGGAGAGAACGACATGAGCGACGACATCTGGATCCTCGGCATCACGATGACCAAGTTCGGCAAGCACCCCGACAAGGACACCGTCGACCTGGCGGCCGAGGCCGCGATGGGCGCGTTGGCCGACGGTGGTGTCTCGATGAAGGAGATGGGGATCCTCGCCGCCGGCTGCCTGATGCAGTCGAACGCCGGGATCGGCCAGCAGCTCCAGAAGCAGATCGGCCAGACCGGTATCCCCGTGTACAACGTGGCCAACGCCTGCGCCACCGGCGCGACGGCGCTGCGGACGGCGATTATGGCCGTCAAGTCGGGC
>JBEBDM010000186.1:0-7805 GCA_041156905.1 Actinomycetota bacterium
GCGGCGCGTTCGCGGCGTGGGGTGCCGGCTGGTTGCACGACACGACAGGCACCTACCGGACGGCGTTCGTGGTGGCGGGCGTCGCCTGTGTGATCGCCGCTGTCGGTGTGCTCAGCGTGCCTTCTCGAGGAACAGCGCCAGGTCGACCAGCGCCCGCGTGACACGGCCGACGGCGATGGGGCCCCTGTCGTCGCTCGCCGACACGACGAAGGTGAATCGGCGCCCCTCGATCGTCTCGAGTTCCGCCTCTGCCGTCACGGTCCTCCCCACCACAGTGGGCTGAAGGTGGTCGAGTTCGACGCGGATCCCGACCGTCGTGCGGTCGGGTGGGAGATGACCATCGAGTGCGGCACAGGTGGCCTGCTCGCACAGGGCGACCACCCGCGGCGTGGCGAGCACCGGAACGGCTCCCGACCCCATCGCGATGGCGGTGTCGTCGGCCGTCACCACCATCGTCGCCGTGCCCGTCAGGCCCACTACTGCGCTCACGAGCGGGACGCTAGCCGTTGGGCATTCGGGGTCCACGGGTGAGCGGAGGTGGGCGTCTGTCTGCTCCCGTCGGCCGTCCGAGCAGGGTGGCGCGGCACTGCCTCACACTGCCTCGCGGCAGCGGAGGACGCCGCACAGGTGCCATCGGTAGTGTGATCGTCGTGATCGACCAGGACGTACTCGAGAGGGTGTTGGGGGCGGCGGTGCGCACGGGCGCCGAGTTCGCCGAGGTGTACGCCGAGGACAAGCGGACCACGTCCGCCGGCCTCGACGACGGCAAGGTGGAGCAGGTGTCGAGCGGCCGCGACCGCGGCGCCGGCATCCGTGTGGTGAAGGGTGAGACCACGGGCTTCGCCTACACCGCCGACCTCAGCGAGGCGGGTCTGCGCGCTGCGGCCGAGGCTGCCGCTGCTGCAGCCAGCCGGGGCGACGGCCAGACCCGCACGATCGCCCTCAGCCGCTCTGCCGAGCGTGTCGTCAGTCCCGTGGAGGTCTTCCCCGACGACGTCCGCAAGGCCGACAAGGTGGCCGTGCTCACCCGTCTCGACGAGGCGGCGCGCAGTGCGGGAGCGGCGATCGTCCAGGTGAGCGCGGGATACGCCGACAGTCGCAAGCGGATCCTCGTCGCCAACACCGACGGGGTGTTCGTCACCGACCAGCAGGTCCGCACCCTCGTGCGCATCACGGCCGTGGCCGACGGTGACGCCGGCATGCAGACGGGTGCGCAGAGCGCCGGCCACACGATGGGGTTCGAACTCATCGACCAGATCGATCTCGAGGGCCTTGCACGCGATGCGGCACGCATCGCGCTCACCAAGCTCCACGCCCGTCCCGCACCGAGCGGAGCGATGCCCGTCGTCATCAAGCAGGGGAGCGGCGGCGTGCTGTTCCACGAGGCGTGCGGCCACGGTCTCGAGGCCGACCTCGTGGCCAAGGGTGGCAGCGTCTACCGCGGCAAGAAGGGCGAACTCGTCGCCTCGCCGCTCGTCACGCTCGTCGACGACGGGACGATGGCCGGTGAGTGGGGCGCCATCGGTTACGACGACGAGGGTCACCCGAGTCAGTACAACGTCCTGATCCAGGACGGCGTGCTCACCGACTACATGTGGGACTTCCTGCGGGCCCGCAAGGAGGGGCGCGCCCAGAGCGGTAACGGTCGCCGCCAGAGCTACCAGCACCTCCCGATGGTCCGGATGACCAACACCTACGTGCTCAACGGCACCACCGAGCCCGACGACATCGTGCGCGACACCGAGCACGGCGTGTACGTCGCCAAGCTCGGCGGCGGGAGCGTGAACACGGCATCGGGTGATTTCGTGTTCGGCATGACCGAGGCGTACCTCATCGAGAACGGCCAGATCACCGAGCCGCTGCGCGAGGGCAACCTCATCGGCAACGGCCCGCAGGTGCTGCGCGACATCGACCTGCTCGGTAACGACTTCGCGATGGGCAACCCGGGCACGTGCGGCAAGGACGGTCAGGGCGTGCCGGTGGGTGACGGCCAGCCGACCCTGCGCGTCAAGAGCATGACCATCGGTGGCACGGCGGCATGAGCGACTCCGCCGCCTCCGCCGACCTCCTGGCGATCGCCGACCGGATCGTCGCCCAGGCCCGTCCGGGTGAGCAGATCGAGGCCTACGTCGGACGTGGTGTCGAGACCGACATCCGCGTCTACGAGGGTGAGGTCGAGCACTTCGTGAGCGCCCAGTCGGAGGGCATCGGCATCCGTGTGATCCGCGATGGCCGCACCGGAACCTCGTACGCAGGGACGCTCGACCCGTCGGCGATCGCCGAGGTCCTCGCCGAGGCTCGCGACAACGTTCAGTTCGGCACCCCCGACGAGTGGGCCGGTCTCGCCGAACCCGACGGCGTCGACGTCGTGCCGCAGGAACTCTGGAGCGAGGCGCTCGTCGCCTACCCGACCGATCGCAAGATCGAGTTGGCGAAAGAGCTCGAGCGGCTGACCCTCGCTGCCGACAGCCGCGTGCGGATCGACGACTCCAACTACTCCGACGCCGCGAGCGAGTCGGCGTTCGCCACCACCACGGGCATCCGTCGTGCCGGTCGTGAGAACGGCTGCTACGTGAGTGTCAGCACGCTCGCCGACGACGGCGACGAGACCCAGACCGGGTTCGGGTTCAGCGTGGGTCGTTCGCCCGAGGCCTTCGACCTCGCCAAGGCGGCACGTGAGGCCGCCGATCGGGCGACCCGACTCCTCGGCGCGACCAAGCCCCAGAGCCGCCGCCTCACCGTGGTCCTCGATCCGTTCGTGACGGCGATGTTCCTCGGTGTCATCTCGAGCACGCTCAACGGCGAGGCCGTGGCCAAGGGCCGCAGCCTGTTCCGCGACCGTCTCGGCGAGCAGGTGGCCGATCCTCGGATCACGCTGGTCGACGACCCCACCAACCCGCTGGCGTACACGGCGACCGATCTCGACGGCGAAGGGCTCGCGGCTCGTCGCAACGTGCTGATCGAGAACGGCGTGCTGCGCCAATTCGTCCACAACAGCTACAGCGCTCGTCGCCTCGGCACGGTCAGCACCGGCAACGCCGTGCGTGGCGGCTTCTCGAGCGCACCCGGTGTCGGCTGCCTCGCGCTGCAGCTCGCTCCCGGGACCCGCGACCAGGCGGCCCTCGTGGCCGACGTCAGCGACGGTGTCCTCGTTCAGTCGGTGCAGGGCCTGCACAGCGGCGTCAACGCCGTGAGTGGCGACTTCTCGGTGGGTGCCAGTGGCCTGCTCATCAGCAACGGACAGCTCGGGGCCCCGGTGCGTGAGTTCACCATCGCCTCGACCCTCCAGCGCATGCTGCTCGACATCGTCGAGGTCGGTGGCGACATCGAGTGGCTGCCGATGCGGTCATCCGGCATGAGCCTCGCGATCCGCGACATCACCCTCTCGGGAGCCTGAGCGTGGTGGCCGAGCGTCATGGCTGAGCACGATGGCTGAGCCGTCGGCGGCGGCGATCGCCCGTCACCCTCATCTCGCCGAGCCGTGTCCGCCGGGCTGGGTGAGGGTCGATCTCCACGCGCACACGATGTGGAGCGGTGACTCGACGACCACACCCGACGAGATCCACGAGGCCGTGGTCGAGTCGGGGCTCGACGTGCTGTGCATCACCGACCACAACGCGATCCGCGGTGCGGTCGAACTCTCCGCCCAGTTGCCGTGCCGAGTGATCGTGGGCGAGGAACTGCGCACCCACGCAGGGGAGATCATCGGGCTGTTCCTCTCGGAGCGGATCCCGATGGGAACCCCGCCGGCCGAGGCGGCGCGGGCGATCCGTGCGCAGGGTGGCGTCGTCTACGTGCCCCACCCGTTCGACCCGATGCGCCGCAACATGACCGAGCCTGCGCTCTACGAACTCGCCAACGCCGGTCTTCTCGACGCGGCCGAGGTGCTCAACGCCAAGACCTCGCTGCGCAGCCTCAACGACCGGGCCGCGGCGTTCGCCGCGGAGTTTGACCTCGCGGCAGGTGCCGGTAGCGATGCGCACGTCCCGAACGCACTCGGAGCGGCCTACGTCGAGATGCCCGACTTCGACGGCCCGGCCGACTTCCTCTCGGCATTGAGGCAGGCGCGGGTCGTCGGTCATCACTGGGACGAGCCGCGGCCGTGGAGTCCGCGCATCCTCCCGAGCATCACGACCGACTAGAACTGTCCTCCGTGCCGATCCTCCACGCACTCGTCCTCGGTCTCGTGCAGGGCCTGGCCGAGTTCCTCCCGATCTCGTCGAGCGGACACCTGCTCCTCGTGCCGTGGCTGTTCGGTTGGAACGACCTCGCCGACCCGTCGGTCGCCAAGGCCTTCGACGTCTCGTTGCACCTCGGCACCCTCGTCGCAGTGATCGCCTACTTCCGTCGTGATCTGGTGGTCTACGTCCGCGACGGCGTGTCGATGGTGGTCCGCCGCGAGCGTCCGTCGACGCCGCAGGGTCGGCTCGCATGGCTGCTCGTCCTCTCGTGCGTACCGGCTGCGGTCATCGGTGCCCTCTTCGAGGACGTGATCGACGAGCACCTCGGCTCGCCCGGTCTGATCGCCGCCTCGTTGGTCGTGTTCGGGCTCCTGCTGCTGGTGGCCGACCGTGCGAAGGGGCGCAGGACGCTCGACGAGTACACGACACGTGACGCCCTCACCATTGGCGCCGCGCAGGTCCTCGCGCTCAACCCGGGAACCTCGCGGAGCGGGATCACGATGACGGCCGCCCGCTGGATGGGCTTCGACCGCGACGCGGCGGCCCGGGCCAGCTTCCTCATGGCGATCCCGGTCACTGCGGGAGCCGTCGTGTTCAAGCTCGCCGGACTGTTCGCGGACGGGGTCCCCGACGGTCTGCTGGCCCCGATGGCCGTCGGCATCGTCACGGCCGGACTCTCGGGTTGGGTTGCGGTGTGGGGGACCCTCCACCTCGTCCGGACCCGCTCGTTCGGTGGCTTCGTCGTCTACCGCGTGGCGCTCGCCACTCTCGTGTGGGCCCTGATCGTTGCGGGCGTACGCTGACCGGGTGATCATCCAGACGGTTCCCCTCGGGTTCCAGTGGCCGACGGCCGACCCGTACCTGTTCTGCGTCCACCACCTCGACACCTATCCCGAGGGCAACGGCCAGTTCGGCCCGAACGCCTCGTTGGCGGGTCGCAACATCGGGAGCGACTTCGAGCCGCTCGACGGGTGGCGGATGTACCACGGCAGCACCGTGCCCGGTTTCCCCGAGCATCCTCACCGCGGTTTCGAGACGATCACGTTCGCTCGCAAGGGTCTGATCGACCACAGCGACTCGATGGGTGCAGCGGCGCGATTCGGCCGCGGTGACGTGCAGTGGATGACGGCCGGGAAGGGTGTCGTCCACGCCGAGATGTTCCCGCTGCTCTCGACCACCGAGGGCAACACGTGCGAACTGTTCCAGATCTGGATGAACCTGCCCTCGGTCGACAAGATGGTCGAGCCGTACTTCACGATGTTCTGGTCGGAGGACATTCCCGTCCACCAGCACGTCGACTCCGACGGTCGCTCCACGACCGTCACGGTCATCGCGGGTCGTTTCGAGGGTGCCGATCTCCAGCCGCCCGCTCCGCCGCCCTCGTCGTGGGCGTCGCGCCCCGAGGCCGACGTCGCGATCTGGCACGTGGTGATGGAGCCGGGTGCCGCCATCGACCTCCCGGGTGCCGCCGACGGAACCGTCCGGGTGCTGTACGTGTTCGAGGGTGAGATGACGGTCGACGGTCAGGCGGTGGCCCCCTCGACCGGCGCCGTCGTCGAGGTCGACCGGCCTGCTCCGCTGCGAGCGGGTGCGGCGGGCGCGGAGGTCCTCGTCCTCCAGGGTCGTCCGATCGCCGAGCCCGTGGCGCGCTACGGGCCGTTCGTGATGAACACCGACGCCGAGATCGAGCAGGCCTTCGCCGACTACCGCGCCACCGGCTTCGGTGGGTGGCCGTGGCACCGTCCCGACCCGGTGCACGGCGCCGACGCGGGCCGCTTCGCCCGGCACGCGAACGGTGAGGTCGAGTTCGCCCCCGACGGCGCCGGGAGCGTGGCCTCGTGAGTGCCGAACAGCGACCGTTGCAGCCGAGTTCGTTGGCGGTGTCGATCGCCCGTCCCGAGGGTGAGAACGCGCCGCTCAACCACCCGATCGTGCTGGCCAGCAACTTCCGCGGGACGACGGGCCTGTACTCGCGACACGAGGGCACCGACACGTGGCACGCGCTGGAGTCGGCGGTGGGCGCGCTCGAGGGCGGTTCTGCACTCTCCTTCGGTTCGGGCCTCGCCGCAGCGGCCTGCGTCCTCTTCGCGCTCCGTCCGCGGGTCATCGTCCTGCCGTCGGGTGCGTACATGGGAGTGCGGTCGCTGGTGGCCGATCTCACCGAGTGGGCGTCGCTCGAGGTGCGCATGGTCGACATCTCCGACACCGCCGAGGTCGAGGCCGCCATGAAGGGTGCCGACCTGCTCTGGATCGAGACGCCCACGAACCCGACCCTCACAACGGCCGACGTGCCCGCACTCGTGGCGGCGGCCCGGCGTGAGGGAGCGCGGATCGTCGTCGACAGCACGTTCGCGACTCCGATCTTCGCCCGCCCTCTCGCACAGGGTGCCGACGTCGTGATCCACAGCGGGACGAAGTTCATCGGTGGCCACAGCGACCTCCTGATCGGTCTCGCCGTGGTGTCCGACCCCGACCTGTACACCAAGGTCCACAACTCGCGCACGGCCAACGGCTCGACCCCTGGAGCGCTCGAGGCGTTCCTCGCCTTGCGCGGTCTGCGCACTCTCCCGTTGCGCATGGAGCGGGCGGCAGCGAATGCCGCGGCGATCGTCGAGCGTCTGTCGGCCCATCCTGCCGTCGAGGACGTGCGCTACCCGGGCTGGGGAGCGATGGTGTCGTTCATCGTGCGCGGCGGTGCCGAGGCGGCCGACACGGTGTGCCGCTCGATCCGTCTCGCAGTGCCGGCGACGAGTCTCGGCGGCGTGGAGACCACCATCGAGCGTCGCCAGAAGTACGCGGGCGAGGCGCTCGTGCCACCGGGTCTGCTGCGGATGAGTGTCGGAATCGAGGATCTCGACGACCTCTGGGCCGACCTCTCCCAGGCGCTCGACGCAGCCCGCCAGGCCTGAGTCGCAGGGCTGGGGGGCGGCGAGTCGGTCTCGCTCACGCTCCGACGGCGGCCACCACGAGATCACCGGCGAGCACGGCGAGTGCCACGGCGGTGGCGCACCGTTCGGGTACGGCGACATCGAGCCACTCCTCGTCGCGGGCGATGACCGGCCCCTCACACCGGGCGCCGTCGACGGTGAGCAGGAGTGCGGTCTGGCCGACGGCCAGGACGGGTGCACCGCGCGCCGGCACGGCGAGACGAATTCCATCGGCGACCGCCGGTGCAACGATGTCGTTCACCGTCAGCACCTGACCCCGTGAGAGACCGTGGGCCGCGACACCCTCCGGTGGGAGAACGTCGAGTGCGGTGTCGGGCAGCAGCGCGACGGGAAGTGCGCGCAGGTCGACGTCGGGCCGGGAGCCGGTCGGTGTGTCGGAACGGACGACGACGACCGTCCGCGTCTCGCCCCAGGCGTTCCGCGTTGCCTCGAGCCGTGCGGTCGAGTTGGCCGTCACGACACCCACGAGGCCTGCGCAGGCAATGGCGGTGGTCCAGTACAGGCGAGGGCGGCGTGCGAGCAGGAGTCGCAGCCGGGCCGCCCGACGCGACAGGCGGAGGCTGATCGGCCGGACAGCGCGGGCCGGGGTGGCGCGGCGAGTGCCGGATCGCGGCCGCACGGGCGGCGCTGGCTGGGGCATGTCGACCTCCGTCGTCGAAGACGCGGGGGAGGTCGC
>JBEBDM010000187.1:0-2599 GCA_041156905.1 Actinomycetota bacterium
GTCCTCGGCGTCGGAGCGGTTGCGTGTCAGGCGCAGCGCGGCGCTGAACAGCTGTGGCGCGTACTGCATGGCGTCGCTCGAGAAGGTCGATCGATCGGCCACGGGGCCAACCTACTCGGTCGCGGAGCCGGGCTGCTCGGCGACGAACTCGTCGATCGAGCCGACGAAGCGTTCGAGCATCTCGGCGAGCTGCGGGAGTTCGTCGGCGGAGTACGCGTTGAGGATGTGGGTCATCAGTTCCGTACGGCGGCTGGCGACGTCGCGGTGTCGGGCGCGACCGGCCGGGGTGATCGAGACCTCCACCACTCGCCCGTCCTCGGCACTCGACTGCCGGGTGGCGAGGCCGTCCTTCTCGAGTCGCTGCACGGCTCGCGTCGCGGTGCTGGGCTCGACCCGGAGGTGCTCGGCGAGTGCGCTCATCCGCCACGAATCCTGCTGGGCGAGCAGGTCGAGGGTGTCCATCTGACCTTGGTCGAGCGCATCGGCGCCGGTGCCGTAGAGGTAGTCGCGCAACCCGAGCCACGAGGCGCCGCGCCGGATCGCGCGCCACGACCCGCCGATGCGCACGGCGAGTTCGTAGAGGTCGCGGGTGGGGGCGTGGGCGGCTCTGTGCGGCATGGGTGGGGTTAGGGTAGCGACGATGGACGAGACGGCTGGACACGGAGGGCGCGGGCCGTCCGGGGCTGCATCCGACGGTCGTGCGGCGACTCCGCTCGACGCCCTCGGGGTCATCGCGTCGTCCGACGCGATGCTGACGCCGAACCTGCGACACGTCGAGATGTTCACGATGCGCGGGCTGCTCACCATCCTGTGGCACGAGCCCACGGGGCCCGCGATCACCGCGGACGGACCGGAGCGGGCGCCGGGTGCGCTGGTGCTGTGTGGGGGCGCGATGGGTGGTCTTCTCGGCCCGGGTGATGCGCTGTACCACTGGCTCGGGGAGACGTGGGCGGCGCGAGGAATCCCGGTGCTGCGGGTGAGCTACCGGCGCCCCAACGATCTCGACCTGTGCTGCGTCGACGTCGCCGCGGCGGTGCAACTCGCCATCGGTGGCGCTGATGCCGAGCACGTCGTGCTCATGGGCCACAGCTTCGGCGGTGCCGTCGCGGTCCGGGTCGGCGTGGGTCTGCGGCAGATGGTCAACGGTGTCGTCACCTTCGCCACGCAGTCGGCCGGGTGCGAACTCGCCGCCGGCCTGCAAGGTGCCCCGTTCCTCCTCTTCCATGGCGAGCGCGACGAGATCCTGCCGGTGGAGGCGAGCGAGATGGTCAGCGCGATGGCCGGATGTGGCGAGGTCGTCCGTCTCCCCGGCGACGGTCACCTGCTCGCCAAGAGCGACGACGTGATCCGCGAGCGACTCGAGCAGTGGCTCCCGCCGTTGCTGCTGCCCTGAGGAGCCCGACCTCCCGGTCAGGCGGCGAGTGACTTCTTCGCCGCCTCGACGAGGTGTGCGGGGAGTGCCTCGTAGCGGTCATCCCTGACCTCGAACCGGCCCCGTCCGCCGGTGAGGCTGCGCAGGTCGATGCTGTACCGGGTGAGTTCGGCGGCGGGGACGAGTGCCTCGACCACCTGGTCGCCGTGCTCGTCGGTGGTGCTCCCGAGCACCCTGCCGCGACGGTTGGTGATGTCGCCCATGACGTCGCCCTGGAGTGCGGACGGCACGGTGACGACCAGACGGGAAACGGGTTCGAGGACCGTGACTCCTGCCGTGTCGAGTGCCTCTCGCAGGGCAGTGGCCGCCGCAGTGCGGAACGCCATGTCGCTCGAGTCGACGGCGTGGTACTTGCCGTCGACACAGGAGACCGACACGTCGACGACGGGAAATCCGTGCACACCTCCCTTGGCCATCGCCTCGACGACCCCGGCCTCGACGGCAGGGAGGTACTGGCGTGGGACCGAACCGCCCACCGTTGCGTCGGTGAACAGGAAGCCGTCGCCGCGCTCGAGCGGTGTGACCGAGAGTTCGACCACGGCGTACTGACCATGACCGCCGCTCTGCTTGCGGACCTTGCCCTCGGCCCTCACCGGTGCTGCCACCGTCTCGCGGTAGGCGACCTTCACCTCGCTGGTGTCGACGCTGACGCCGAACTTCCTCGCGAGCACAGCTATTGCCACGGCGACATGGGTGTCGCCGAGACCGCTCAGCACCGTCTGCATCGTGATGTCGTTGCGATCGACGCGCAGGCTCGGATCCTCGGCGAGGAGTCGGGCGAGGGCGGCACTCATCTTGTCGTCGTCGGCTCTCGTGCGGGGCGCGATCGCGACGGAGTGCACCGTCGGTCGCGACGCTGGATGCGGTGCGGTCCACGTCGTGGCCTTGGCCCCGAGCGTGTCGCCCGAGCGGGTGTCGACGAGCTTGGCGACGGCCGCGATGTCGCCGGCGACGACCTCGCTCAGCGACGTCTGTTCCTTCCCACACGTCCGCGAGAGCGAGTGCAGGCGTTCGTCGGCGTGGGTCCTCCGGTTGACGAGGCGATCATCGCCGTGCACCGTGCCACTGCGCACCCGGAACAGACTCAGCTGTCCGAGGTACGGATCGCTGACGGTGGCGAACACCTGCACCACAGCAGGACCCGTCGGGTCGGCGGCGAGCAACGAG
>JBEBDM010000188.1:0-7870 GCA_041156905.1 Actinomycetota bacterium
ATCGATGGCGTTTACAATGACATCGCCGACGCCGAGGGCTTCCAGGCCATGTGCCGGCAGGGAAGGGCCATGGGCTTCGACGGCAAGACCCTGATCCACCCAGGGCAAGTCGACGTCTGCAACGAGGTGTGGGCGCCGAGCGAGGCCGACGTCGAGAACGCCCGAGGCCTGATCGCAGCCTTCGACGCCGCTCTCGCCGAGGGCAAGGGTGTCGTGACCTACAACGGTCGGATGATCGAGAACCTGCACGTCGCCAACGCCCAGCGCGTGCTGGCCGTGGCCGACGCCATCGCCCGCCTCGCCTGACCCGGGGTCAACCCTCCCACACGCTCGTCGCGCCCGAGTGCCCGACCTTGTAGACGATGACCGTCGCAACGATCGCCGCGATCGCTGTCAGGATGGCCAGGGCACCATGGACCGTTCCGGGCCGACGGAGCAGGGCCACGGCCTTCTCCTGTCCGGCACGATGCGCCCACCAAGCCAGGGAGACCCACGCGAAGAAGACGACAGCGAACGCTGCGACAGCGACCTCGGCCCCCTCGCCCATCTCCGCATGATCCTGAAGAGCGGCCGAGATGTTCTGCCCGCTCGAGCGGATCCCTTCCTCCAACTCCTCACCGGAACCCGCTGCGAGGAACGTGCCGGCGAGCCCGACACCGATCACCACTGTCACCGCCACCCAGAGACGCTCGAACCATGATCGACGTACGGCCATCGCGAAGACGCCCAGCATCGCCAGTGGGACGAGGGCAACAGGGACGTGGACCATCAGGGGGTGGGCCGGCAGGCCGCCGATCGTGTTCATCCTCTCTGTCTCCTTGCGTGTGGTCGCACCGCTGTCACGGTGTCGAGAGATAGGCGATGAGGTCAGCAACCTCCTGGTCGGTGAGGCCACCGAAGCCCTCCATCCGACCCTTGCCGTAGCGGATCGTCATCTCGAGCCGCGACGGGCCGAGCGTGCTGATCCGCACCGAGTCGAGGGCGGGGGCATCGGTCTTGCCGGAACGGTCGGCGGCATGGCACCTCGAACAGGAGCGCACGTACACCAACTCACCGGGGTCCATCATCGATGCGGGGCCCCCGCCACCGGTCCCCGCTGCCGAGTCCTGCCCCGGCGAGCAAGCGACCAGCGCGACCGTTGCAGAGAGTGTCGCTGCGATGACGCCGACCAGCGGGAGGTGGGCCCGACGACTCGACATGCAGCGAGTATGGGTACCCCCACAGGTATCCACTAGGGACCTTCGTCACGACCCAACCATCGCTCGTCGCGATGGGTCGTCCACTGACCTAGGACCCTGCGCGCGTTGTCGGGCCCTAGAGCGCGGAGCGGAACAAGTCGAGGGTGCGACCCCACGCGACCGATGCCGCAGCGGCGTCGAACACGTCGGGTCGCGAGTCGTTGAAGAAGGCGTGCTGGCACGCCGCATGGACGTGGAGCGTTGCATCGACACCCACCTCGCGCAGGCTCGACTCGAGCGCACGGGTCGCCTCCGGTCCGGCGAAGCCGTCGAGCTCGGCGTACTCCCCCACGACCTTGGCGCGGATCGCCGAGAGGTCGGGCTGCGCGCTCGGCCACGGGATCACGCCGTAGTACGGGGCACACGCGGCGACCGCGTCGGGGCGCTGGGCCGCGACGACGAGGGCCAGACCACCACCCATGCAGAACCCGACCACGCCCACCGACGAGCCACCCGAGCGCTCGAGCAGGAGGTCGACCGCACCCGACAGGTCCTTGGCAGCCCTGTCGAGTTGCAGCCCCATCATCAACTTGCCCGCACCGTCGGGTTCGGCGCTCGACTGACCGTGGTAGAGGTCGGGAGCGAGAGCGGTGAAGCCCTCTGCCGCGAGTCGGTCGACGACGTCGGTGATGTGCGGCACGAGACCCCACCACTCCTGGATCACGAGGACCCCGGGGCCGGTCCCGGCGACATAGCCGTCGCACGTGTGTCCGTTGCTGCGGAAGGTCACCATCTCGCCCATGTCCGGACCCTACTCCCCGCTCTGATCTCCGACGAGGGGCGCTGTCCCCGTCGGTGGCCGCTCCGCACCGCCCTCCCGGTCGGCGCGAATGTTGTACAGGTACAAAGGGCAGTCTGTACGCCCCGTGCGGGAACGAATACGATGCTGCGCATGAGCGTCCTCGACACCCACCCCGCCGATGCCTTCGCCTCCGATCGCGCCCACGTGTTCCACTCGTGGAGTGCGCAGGGAGCCCTCAACCCGGTCGTGGTCGAGCGCGCACTTGGCAGCCACTTCTGGACCCAGGACGGCACCAAGTACCTCGACTTCTCGAGCCAGCTGGTCAACGTCAACATCGGCCACCAGCACCCCAAGCTCGTCGCCGCGATCCAGGAGCAGGCCGGTCGCCTGTGCACGATCGCCCCGTTCCACGCCAACGACGCCCGCAGCGAGGCCGCCCGCCTGATCTCCGAGGTCGCCAACAACGGCAACCCCGACAGCGACCTCAACATGGTGTTCTTCACCAACGGCGGCGCCGAGGCCACCGAGAACGCCGTCCGCATGGCGCGTCTCCACACCGGCCGCTTCAAGGTGCTCAACCACTACCGCAGCTACCACGGCGCCACCAACGGCGCGATCACCCTCACCGGCGATCCGCGTCGTTGGCCGAGCGAGCCGGGCATGCCCGGTGTGGTGAAGTTCTGGGGTCCGTACGCCTACCGCAGCGCCTTCCACGCCGCCGACGAGGCCGAGGAGAGCCAGCGCGCCCTTCAGCATCTCGACGACGTCCTGATGGTCGAGGGCGCACACACCGTGGCCGCCATCATCATCGAGACCGTCGTCGGCACCAACGGCATCCTCGTGCCGCCGCCCGGCTACCTCGAGGGCATCCGTGAGCGGTGCGACCGTCACGGCATCATGATGATCTGTGACGAGGTCATGGCCGGCTTCGGCCGCTGTGGCGAGTGGTTCGCCTTCCAGAAGTGGGGCGTCGTGCCCGACCTGGTGTGCTTCGCCAAGGGTGTCAACTCGGGGTACCTGCCCCTCGGTGGTGTGGTCATCAGCGACAAGGTCTCGGAGACCTTCCGCGACCGTGCCTTCCCGGGCGGCCTCACCTACTCGGGTCACCCGCTCGCCTGTGCCTCGGCCGTCGCCAGCATCAACATCTTCAAGGAAGAGGGCATCATCGAGCACGCTCGCTCGCTCGGCGCCGACGTCATCGCCCCCGGGGTCGAGAAGTTGATGGCCAACCACCCGAGCGTCGGCAACGTCCGCGGTCTCGGCGTTTTCTGGGCCATCGAGCTGGTGACCGACCGGGCCACCCGCTCGCCGCTCGTGCCGTACAACGCGGCAGGTGCCGATGCCAAGCCGATGACCGAGTTCGCCACGGCGTGCAAGTCGAAGGGTCTGTGGCCCTTCACGCACTTCAACCGCACCCACGTGTGCCCGCCGTGCACGGCCAGCGTCGACGAGGTCGAGGAAGGTCTCGCCATCCTCGACGAGGCGCTCACCGTCGCCGACCAGTACTACGTGGGCTGACCCCGGCGCTGTCCACGGACGGCCTACCGGCGCACACCCCTGCGTCACCCTGCCCGTCATGGACGTCTCCACACTCGATCGTCGGCTGCAACAGCACGTCGACCTGCTCCTCGAGAACGGCTGGCAACCAGCCGACCTCGCCCACTTCGCGCGTCGAGGCGGGAACGTCCGCGACTCGCGGCTGCTGATCGGTCTGCTGGCGCGTCACGCCCGCACCCACTCCGCTCTCGACCGCGCCCCCGATGCCTGGCTCGAGCAGCTCGCCGAGCTCGGCATCGTCGACAGGGCCTCGGGCTCCGTCGTCGGTGGTCACGCCACCGTCCTCGCTGCATGGGGGAAGGCCGAGCGCCTGCACCCCGACGACCTCGTCGACGCTGCCCTCGACATCGACGAACTCCTGCGCCGCGCTCCCCGTCTCCCCGTGGTGATGCCCACTCCCCGCAACTGGCCGAGCACCAACAAGGGAACGTGGAACACCCGTACCGATCCGCAGGCGTCGTCCACGTCGGGCCGCGCCGACGAGGTCGATGCCAAGGCTCTGCGGACGATCAGGGCCCTGCTGGCGAAGGCTGAGTCGACGGAGTTCGAGGCCGAGTCGGAGAGCTTCATGGCCAAGGCCCAGGAACTCATGACCCGGCACAGCATCGACCTCGCCATCCTGGCCGCTGCTGCGCACGGTGGCTCCGCGACCATCGGAGTCGAGTCACGACGCGTGCATGTCGAGAATCCGTACGCCGACGAGAAGTCGGTCCTCCTCCACGTCATCGCCGAGGCCAACGGTGCCAAAGCGATCTGGATGCCCGATGTCGGCATCGCCACGGTCATGGGCGATCCGGTCGATCTCCGCCTCACCGACGTGATGTTCACCTCCCTACTGCTCCAGGCGCAACGGTTCAGTGCCGAGGTGACGGGGGCATCCCGTGATCGCCGCACTCCCCGCTTCCGGCGCGCCTTCTTCCTCGCGTTCGCCAGCAGGGTCGGCGAACGCCTCGAGGAAAGCAGGAAGGTGGCCACGGCAGAGGCTGAAATCGAGTACGGCTCAGCCCTCGCCCCCGTTCTCGCTCACAAGGCGACGGCGGTCGAGGAGGCCTATCGCGCCGCCTTCCCCGATGCGGTCACCCGCGAACGCCGCACCGTCGATGCAGCCGGGTGGTACGCCGGACGCGACGCCGCCGATCGTGCCGACATCGGCAAGGGGGCTAGCCTCCCCCGCGGGTGAACCATCCGTGAGCGACGCACCGACCGAACTCCTCCGCCCGCGTCCCGCGGCCGCCGACCCGGTGGCTGCTGCGCGTCGGTTCGAACAGGTCCTCGACTCCCTCCGTGACGCCGTGGTCGTGTTCGAGCCCGTCCGCGACGAGGCCGGTGCTGTCGTCGACGCCCACATCGCCTACTGGAACGCTGCCGCCTCGCGCACCTACCGCTCGCGCATCATCGAACCAGCGATGGCCGGGAAGAGCCTCCGAGGGATCGGGCTGGCAACGATCGAAGTGATGATGGGTTATCTCAGCTCGGCCGCCGACGGGATGCCCCAGATCCAGACCATGGACAACACGACGGGTCGCTTCTCGGGCGCCCTGTTCCGGTACGGGCAGGCGCTCTGGCTCCCGACCGACGAGGGCATGGTCGTGATGGTCGTCCAGGACCTCAGCGAGGAACTCGAGTCGATGCTCGACATCGAGCGCGCCAACACGTTCCGACGGGCCATCATCGACACTGTCCGCGACCCGGTCATCGTCTGGGAGCGCCGCGAGGACGGATCGATCTTGGCGGTCGAGGCGAACGCATCTGCAGCCAGGTGGCTCGCCAAGCCCACGCCATGCGGTCCGGAGAGCCTGATGATCGACAGCGCCCTCACCGAACAGTTGCGCATTGACCTCGATCAGGTCACGCGCGGCAACCACGTCGTACAGCGCACCGTGGCACTCGCCACTCCGAACCCCGACGACCCGGTCGCTGCACGGCTCGTGCATTCACCGCTGCCGGGAGCGATGGTCTTCACCCAGTTCATCGACGTCACCGAGGAACTCCGCCAGTCGCTCGAGTTCGCCCGCCGACTGCGGCTCGACGACGACACCGGACTGCTCAACCGGATCGGGTTCGAGGAGGCACTCTCCGACAGACTCGCCGCCGGGTACCAAGACCTCGTGATCCTCGCCGTCCAGTTCGACCAACTCGAGTCGGTGGAGCAGCGACTCGGCGTCGCCGCCGTCGGCGAGGTGCTCACCACGATCTCGTCCTCGCTCGAGGAACTCGTCCCCAACGCACTGGCCCTCGGTCGTGTCGCCTACGGGACCTTCGCATGCCTCGTGGCCACCAGCGATCCCCGGCGACGCTGGCAACGCATCGCCCCGGCCATCGACGACCGGTTCGCCATGCCGATCACCGTCGCCGGCCTGCAGCTTCATCTCGGGGCCACCATCGGCATCGCGTCCGCTGTTCCCACCGGGACCACCGCTGCCGACCTACTCCGTCGCGCCCGACTCGCCGCTGGCGAGGCGTACTCCCGGGCGCACTCGACGGCCGTCTGGGACGAGTCGATGGACGCCCGGCACCCGGAGCGGATCGAGATCCTCGGCGATGTGAGCAGGGCGATCGACCACGACGAGTTCACGATGCTGTTCCAGCCGAAGCTCGACCTCGAGGGCCATCTCCACGGCGCCGAAGCACTCGTCCGCTGGCAACACCCGACGAAGGGGATGATCTCCCCTGCCGACTACATCGAGTTCGTCGAGGAGTCGACCCTCGTCTCACGGTTCACCAAGGTGACCCTGGAGGCCGCACTGAACAGTTGGCACCGCTCGGGTCTCCCCGGCCGGGTCGCCGTGAACATCCCGGCGAGCATGCTCTCCGACCCGGCGCTCTGCGACATCGTCGACGAGGTCATCGTCGCCACGGTGTGCCCGACCCACAAGGTCGCCCTCGAGATCACCGAGCGCGGCGTGCTCGAGTCGAACCCACATGTCGATCGCAACATCGAGACTCTCCGCTCGCGCGGCATCGTCATCTCGATCGACGACTTCGGCACCGGCGGCTCGTCGCTCACCTACCTCCGCCGTGTCGCCCTCGACGAGGTCAAGATCGACCGCCAGTTCATCAGCGCTCTCGACAACGACGTCGTCAACCGGGCGATCGTCGGGGCCGTCGTCGGGATCGCCCGCACCCTCGGGTTCTCGGTCGTCGCCGAAGGAGTCGAGACCCATGCCGAACTCGACGCGGCGCGCGCCCTCGGCTGCAACGTGTTCCAGGGGTACGGGATCGCCCGACCCCTGGCCCTCGCCGACCTCCTCCCGCGTGTCGGCCCCGACGGAGAGTTCGGCCCGCCCCAAGGCTGAGCGCACTCACTCTCCACTCGGACGAACGGGCTCCTGTTCGTCGGAGTGAGTTCGTCGACCACCCTCCGACGAGGGGTCGATCTACCGCGATCCGCGCAGGGTGTAGAAGACACCCAGCAGCGCCACCACGAGGCCGACCATCGCGAGTCCGCCGAGGCGCTCGCCGAAGAGGATCGCCCCCTCGAGCGCACTCAATGCCGGCGTGAGGAAGAACAGACTGCTGACCTTGGCCGCAGCGTGTCGCTGCAGCAACCACAGCATGATCAGCACGGCGGCGATCGAGAGGATGCAGACCGCCCAGGCGAGGGCGAACCACGCCCGCCGCGTTCCCTCGAACTCGAATCCCTCGTAGAGCCCGACGGCCGCGAACAGCGCCACCGATGACGAGGCGTACTGGACGGCAGTCCCGCGCAGGAGCGGCATCTGCTGGCCGTGCCGTCGCTGGACGAGGGTCCCGAACGACATGCCCAGCACACTGAGACCGGCCGCCACCAACGCACCGGTACCGACACCGTCGATCCCGGCCCGCATCCTGTCGACGACCACGACGATCACCCCACTGAAACCGAGGGCCACACCGAGCCACTGGCGACGGGTCATCTGCTCGCCGAGAGCCAGCCGCGCCGACACCGTCGTGATGACGGGGTGCAGGCCAGCGATGAGCGCGCCGACCCCCGAGGGCATTCCCCAGCTCACGGCGAGGAACACTCCCCCGAGATACACGGCGTGCATCCCGAGCCCGGAGACCGCCGCCCACCCGACACTTCGAGCGCTGATCACCGGCGCGGAGGTCGCAGCCGCGACGCCCCACAGGACGACAGCGGCGATCGCCGTGCGGATGGCGAGGAACGTCAGCGGGCCGGCGTCGTCGGTGCCGTAGCGGGCAACGATGAACCCGGTGCTCCAGAGCACCACGAAGAGGAACGGGGCCGCAGCGACCAGCGTCCCCGACGCGCGAGAAGGGCGGGCCGCCGAAGCGGCCCGCCCTTCAGAGCGCGATCGACCGGAGTCGGTCAGATGCCACCCTCGGTCGGGGT
>JBEBDM010000189.1:0-4853 GCA_041156905.1 Actinomycetota bacterium
GTTCCCCCGGGTCGGACGAGGGGCGCCGCAGCGAGGAGCATCTGCCGTTGGAGTTCCGCGAGCGAGGCGACATCGTCGGCAGCGACCCGCCACCGGGCATCGGCCCGACGCCGGAGTGTGCCGAGTCCGCTGCACGGGGCATCGAGCAGCACGTGGTCGAAGGAGCCGTCGGCCCACGGGCCGTGGAGGGCGTCAGCCACCACCGGCAGGACACCGGTCGCACCGAGACGGGCGGCGTTGGCAGCGACGAGACCCACTCGTTGGGGTTGGAGGTCGGCAGCCACGACGGTCGCACCACGGGCCGCCATCGCGGTCGACTTGCCGCCGGGCGCCGCACACACGTCGAGAGCGAGATCGCCCGCGGCGCACGGCACGGCCGCCGCGACCCACTGCGAGCCGATGTCCTGGACGTACCCGTCGGCACGTTCGGTCGCCGCCGCGGGGAGGTTCATCGTGGCGAGACTGGCCAACGCGTCGTCGAGCCCGCACTCCGCGACGTAGCGATCGAACACCCAGTCGGGCATGCTCAGTCGCTCGGCCGGAGAGGCCCACAGGTCGTCACCCATCGGCACCGCGGCCACCTTGCGGAGGACAGCGTTGACGAATCCACTGGCCCGGCGCGGCGCAAGGTCGACCGTCGCCGAGACCGCTGCGTGAGGAGCCACACCCGCATAGGCGATCTGGTAGGCCCCGAGCCGCAGCACGGTGCGCACCTCGGGTTCGGGCTCGCTGACGAGGAACCTCCCGAGCAAGGCGTCGCAGGCTCGACGCATACGCGTGGTCCCGTAGACGAGGTCTGTCACGAAGCGACGGTCGCGGTCGGAGAGCGACGACCTCTCGAGCTCGGCCGGGGTGACGATGTTGGCGTAGGCGCCCTCGTGCTCGATGCGCCGGAGGCAGCGAAGAGCGACCGAACGCGCCGACTCGGCGGGAGCGGCAGGACGACGCGGTGGCTGACCACGCCGGCGCGGCGCGCTCATACGAAGGTCTCGCCGTCGGCAGGACGCATCCCGCGCGCCCAGTCGGCGAAGGCCATCGGCCCCTTGCCCTCCGGCTGGACCGTCACGGGCCGCAGGCCGCGCAGGCCGAGCCACTCGCCATCGTCGAGGACTGCTTCGAGGACCTTCACCCGGCGCTCACGGAAGGTCGTCCACGCCCCACCGACGCGCACCGTCCGGTCGAGGGCGGCAGTGTCCATCGACGGGTCGATCCGGAGGTCGTCCGGACGGATCTTGGCAGCGACCACGACGTCACCATGCTGGGGCTCCGGGGTCGGCAGGCCGCCGACGACGGTCTCCGCGAGCAGACGCGAGCCCACCTCGACGAGCCGACCTCGCAACCACTCCGCCGTGGCCGTCGCCGGGATCGCCACGCGCTCACACGCGTAGACGTCGCCAGTGTCAAGACCCACGTCGACACGCATCACGCACACGCCCGTCTCATCGTCGCCGGCGAGGATCGCCCGCTCGACGGGAGCCGCACCGCGCCAGCGCGGCAGCAGCGAGAAGTGCAGGTTGACCATCGGGACCTGGTCGAGCAGTGACGGAGGAACGATCCGCCCGTACGCGACGACCACCCCGAGATCGGCGCCACAGGTCGCCACGTCATCGAGTTCGTGCGAGACCGGGATGCCTAGTCGCTCGGCGGCCTGCTTCACCGGGGTCGGCGAGGTCGTCCCACCGCGACCACGCCTCTTGTCGACACCGGTCACGACGAGCACGACCTCGAGCCCGGCGGCCACGAGGGCCTCGAGCGGCGCCACGGCCATCTGGGGCGTGCCGAGGTAGACGATGCGTCGGGGAGCGCTCACTTCAGGCGGAGGCGACGACGCTGCGCAGGCTGCGGGGTCTCCTGGAGGCGCCGGTACTCGGCGAGGGCCTCCTTGCGCTGGTCGGGCGTCATCCGCTCGAACATCAGCACACCGTTGAGGTGGTCGATCTCGTGCTGGAACATCCGACCCATCAACTCGTCGACCTCGAACTCGATCTCGTCACCATCGAGGCTGATGCCACGGACGAGCACCCGCGCCGGGCGGACGATGTCGACGTAGAGCTCGGGGATGCTGAGACAGCCCTCGCTGTAGACCCACTCGCCGTCGGACTCGACGACGACGGGGTTGATCAGGGCCATCGGCTGGTCGTCGATGTCCCACACGACGATCTGCTTCTGCACGCCGATCTGGGGTGCGGCGAGAGCGATCCCGCTGTCGGTCGCGTACATCGAGTCGAACATGTCGTCGATGATCCGGACGATCTTGCCGTCGACGTCGGCCACCTGTTGCGCCGGGGTCTTCAGCACCGGATCGCCGAAGGTGCGGATCGGCTGGGCCATGCGTGCCACGATACCCACCGATGGACGCCGCCGGTTCGCACTACTTCGACGAGGACCCCTCTGTCGCGTCGGAGCCGCGTGAGGTGACGCTCCTGCTCCCCGACATGCGGCTGACCCTCACCACCGACCACGGGGTGTTCGGCTACGGCCAGGTCGACCCCGGCACGAAGGTCCTGCTGCTCACCGTCCCCACTCCCCCGGCCGAGGGTCATCTCCTCGACCTCGGGTGCGGGACGGGTGCGATCGCCCTCGCCATGGCCCGTCGCTCGCCGGCTGCCACGGTCTGGGCCGTCGATGTCAACGAGCGGGCCCGGACCCTCTGCGCGGCCAACGCACGGGCGAACTCGATCACGAACGTGCGCGTGGTCTCCCCCGACGAGGTACCGGACGATGTCCGCCTCGCAGCGATCTGGAGCAATCCCGCCATCCGCATCGGCAAGCAGGCGCTCCACGCGATGCTGCTCCGTTGGCTCGCCCGCCTCACCGACGACGGAACCGCCACGATGGTGGTGCACAAGCACCTCGGGAGCGACTCGCTCCAGCAGTGGCTCGTCCGGGAGGGCTACCCCACCGAACGACTCTCCTCCGCGAAGGGCTACCGCATCCTGCGGTCAGGCGCGCGGCGGGTCGACGGCCACGCGCAGTCGTGAACCACGCGGCCGCTCGGTCGCGGCGAGAGCCGCGCCGAGCACCATCCAGTCGTCGGCCCTGACCAGCGCCGAACCGTCGCGCACCGCGACCTCGAGACCTGTCGAGCGGGCGAAGTCGGCCGCGCCGGTCCCCTCCACCTCGGCGAGGGCGCGGAACGGCGGGAGACCCAGCAACCGGCGCTCGGCCGCGGTGCGTTCCCAGAGACCGATCACGTTGCCCGACCGGGCGGCGCTGAGGACGGGGTGATCGGGCACGAAGGTCTGTACGAGGACGTGCCCGCCTCCGGTGCGCGGACCCACGAGTCGGCCCGCACGGGCGAGGAGGGCGAGAGCCTGCTCCGCCGCCCGGTAGCGCGGGGCGAGCAGTTCGGAGTCGAACTCGAGGAAGGCGACGACGTCGAGCGAGCGCACTCGGTGGAGCACGGCCTCTGTGCCGATGAAGACGTCGGCCGATGCAGAGAGCTCGCGATCGTCACGGAGATCGCCCGTCACCGCCACCACTGGCCGCGCTGCGGCAGCCTCGAGCTCCTCGCGCAGCCGGGTCACCCCCGGCCGCACGAGCGCCATCGCCGTGGCACCGCACGCCGCGCAGACCTGCGGTCGCGTGGTACTGCATCGACCACACACGAGGGTGCCGGCGTCGTCCTGGCCGACCACGGCGTCGCACTCGGAACACCGCTGGACGGCCCGACACGACCGGCACGCGAGCAGCCGGGCGCGACCACGGGTGTTCAGGACACACGCGACCCGCAGGCGTGGGTCGCGCAGCCGCTCGATGAGCTCCGACGAGAGCAGCGACCGCGACCAGAGTTCGTCGGCGCCACGATCGACCACGACGATCGACGGCCATCCCTCCGCCGCCTCGCCATCGGCCGGGCGGTCGACCTTCGGCGCCCACTGCAGGGCGTGACCCGTGGGGCACGGCGATACCAGGACGCATCGGGCGCCCGCCGCCCACGCCCGTTCGATCGCGAGGTCCCTCACATGCCACGTCGGTGTGCGTTCCTCCTGGAGCGACTCGTCGTGTTCGTCGAGGACGACGACCGTGGCGAGGCCAGGACACGGCGCCCACACCGCCGAACGCCCACCCACCACGACATCGACTCCGGCCGCGGCCGCGGCCCAGTCGTCGGGCATGAGCGCCACGGTGAGGCCGTGCTTGCGGAGTCGGTTGGCGATCGCCCGTGCGGCGGACGGTGCCGGATGGATCACGAGCAACGGCCCCTCTGCAGCGGCCTCCACGACCACCGGGAGCGGGTCGACGAGGGGCGGGACGACCACGACGCCGGAGGCTCCGCGACCACCGGTCGGCACGACCTTGCGACGCCCGGCGGAGAGAGCGCGCACCATCGTCGGCGGCGAGGCCGCCACGAGGAACGGCCTCAGGCGATCGGTGCCCCAGCGCACCGCCGCCCACCGGGCGAGCTCGACCAACTCGGCAGACGGACCGACCGACGAGACCTGGGCGATCGGCACGAGCCGGGAGACCGGTACGTCAGGGTCGGGGGCGCCGAGCGCCACCACCCATCCGCCCACACGCCGACCGTGGAGCGGGACACGGACGCGAGTCCCGACCGACACCCGCGGTGCGAGGTCGTCAGGGACGAGATAGTCGAACTGCTTGTCGAGGCCGGTGACGTCGGGGACGACGCGCGCGACCAGCACGGGCGGCGAGGCACCCGCCTCGCTCACGCGCCGAGGGCGCTCGTGAAGTCGGCGAGGCGGCTCGTCTGCTCCCAGGTGAAGCCGGGGAGGTTGCGACCGAAGTGGCCGTAGGCAGCCGTGGCGCGGTAGATCGGCTTCTTGAGGTCGAGGTCGCGCACGATGGCGGCCGGACGCAGGTCGAACACCGAGGTCACGGCGTGGACGATG
>JBEBDM010000190.1:0-15226 GCA_041156905.1 Actinomycetota bacterium
GCTGATGGGTGCGTCGGGTCTGCGCGACGCGACCGAGCAGGCGATCCTGTCGGCGAACTACATCGCCGCACGCCTCGGCGAGGCGTTCCCCGTCCTGTACACGGGTGAGCAGGGTCGCGTCGGCCACGAGTGCATCCTCGACGTCCGCCCGATCACCAAGGCCACCGGGGTCACCGTCGACGACATCGCCAAGCGCCTGATGGACTACGGCTTCCACGCCCCGACCATGAGCTTCCCGGTCGCCGGGACCCTCATGGTCGAGCCCACCGAGAGCGAGACGCTCGCCGAGATCGACCGGTTCTGCACGGCGATGCTGGCGATCCGGGCCGAGGTCGACCGCGTCGCCGCAGGCGAATGGAACGTCGACGACAGCCCGCTGCGTCACGCCCCCCACACCGCGGAGAGCCTGCTCGGTGAATGGACACGGCCGTACGACCGCGAAATCGCGGCATATCCGGTGGCGACGCTGCGGCACGACAAGTACTTCCCGCCCGTCGGCCGCATCGACGGTGCGTACGGCGACCGGAACCTGGTGTGCTCCTGCGAGCCGCTGGAGTCGTACGCGGCTACGGTCGACGCATGAGCAACGACGACAAGGGCACGTCGAGTGGCGGACTCGGCGATCTCCTCGGCCTCCTCGGAGGTGCCAACCCCCTCGCCGGTGTCACCAAGTCGGTGGCCCAGTTCCAGCGGGGAGTGAACGACCTGCTCGAGTCGATCGAGCGGTTCAACGAGACGATGGACCAGTTGAACAAGGTCGCCCAGCGGATCAACGGCGTGCTCGACGCCGTCGAGGTCCCGATCCGCCAGATGGCAGCGACTCCTCAGCGGATCGAGGAGTTCCTCTCTGTCATCGGCGACCTCACCAAGCGCCTCCAGCCGCTCAACCAGCTGGCGGAGTCGGCCGGTGGCTTGCTCGGGTTCAGGCGCCCTGCTCCCCCGCCCGCTCCCGCACGCAGGTCGACGCCGCGTCCGAAGCCAGCGGCTGCCAAGAAAAAGGCCACCGCTCCCCGACCCAAGCCGAAGAAGGCCGGCTGACGGTCAGGACGGCCGGACGAAGGGCAGTTCGACGATCCGGCCGTCGAGAAGGCTGCCGCGCACGTCGATCTGCACGGCCGTGCCGACAGCAGCCTGCGGAGGGACGAACGCGAGGGCGATGCCGTGGCCGAGCACCGGCGAGAAGTTGCCGCTGGTGACCTCACCGACGACCTCGCCGCCGATCATGACGGGACACTCCGCACGAGGCGGACGGCGGCCCTCGGTGGCGATGGCGCGCAGGACACGCCGGGGACCAGCCTCGCGTTCGACCGCGAGGACCTCACGTCCACGGAAGCCGGGCTTGGTCCACGAGACCGCCCAGCCGAGTCCGGCCTGGAGCGAGGTGATGCCCGGCCCGAGTTCGTGCCCGTGGAGGGGCAGGCCCGCCTCGAGACGCAGGGTGTCGCGTGCGCCGAGGCCGGCGGGTGCGATCCCCGCGGCGAGCAACGCGTCCCAGAGTGCACCTGCGCCGGCTCGCTCGATGGCGATCTCGACTCCTGCCTCGCCCGTGTAGCCGGTACCGGCCACGGTGCAGGCGTGACCGTTCCACGTCAGGCGACGAACCGTACGGCGCTCGACGGCCGCTGCATCGGGGAACACGGGGGCGAGTCGCTCGAGCGCTCGCGGACCCTGGACGGCGAGGACCGCTCGTTCCGAGGTGACGTCCTTCCCACCGATCGCCGCGCACACACCATCGGTGTTGCTGGCGTTCGGCATGACGTCGAGGGTCTCGTCATCGACCCACCACACGATGATGTCGTCGGTGACCGATGCGTCGCCCGCGTCGAGCAGGTGCGTGTATTGCGTGCGCCCGGGACCGATCCGCATGATGTCGGCCGTCAGGGTCGACTGGATCAGGTCGACGGCTCCGGGACCGGCGACACGCACCGTGCCGAGGTGCGAGACGTCGAACACGACCGCGTCGCGACGGCACGCCATGTGCTCCTCGAGGGTCCCGGCCGGGTAGTTGACCGGCATGTCCCATCCGCCGAAGGGCACCATCCGGGCGCCGAGGGCGCGATGACGATCGTCGAGCGGACTGAGACGCAGCGTCTCCATCAGACGGCCTGCGAGGTCGGACCTGCCGGAGCGCCCAGAGAGACGAGTTGGGCGTCGAGGTCGTCCTTCAGGCCGCCGATCGCGAGGACGTTGAGGACTCCCTGGCCACGACGCATCACGTCGATGAGGTCGTCACCGTCACAGAGCAGGACGTCCTTGCCGCTGATCACAAGGTGGGCCGACGCGATGTCGACCTCGGCCTGCGTGCGCAGGTAGTCGAACGCTGTCCGCACGGCCTCGAGCTTGATCCCGGCGTCGAGCATGCTCTTCACCACGCGCAGTTCGAGCAGGTCGCGGTA
Organism: Actinomycetota bacterium; assembly: GCA_041156905.1. Taxonomy (GTDB): domain Bacteria; phylum Actinomycetota; class Acidimicrobiia; order Acidimicrobiales; family Ilumatobacteraceae; genus UBA668. The sequence goes on from JBEBDM010000190.1 coordinate 2,397, forward strand.
CGAGTACAGGCGGCGACTCCCACTCCCCGCTGCAGCGGCGATCGAGGGGTTGATGAGCCCCGTCCGGGCCCAGTAGTCGAGCTGTCGATACGTGATCCCGACGACGTCGGCGGCCCGCGTCCCGCTGTACCCGATCTCGCTCATCGCTGCCTCCTGGTGGCGCCATCACACCGGCGTAACTACGCCCGTGTCGTCGATGCTAGGTCGCGACCCGCGCGCCGTCAAGCACTCTGTGCGCGAATGATTCGCGCGGATCGCGCGAATCAGGTGGCGAAGTCGTCGGGGTCGAGGTCGTCGAGGAAGTCACGGAACTCCTCGAGGATCAACTCCTCGTCGTCCTCGTCCTCGTCGGTGGCGTCGAGATCGGCCGGTTGCCCCGCCGTCTCGAGGACCGACTCCGCGGCGAGGATCTGCGCACCGGTGCGTACGGCGAGCGCCACGCCGTCGGAGGGACGGGCCGACACGACCACGTCACCCGACGCCGAACGCAGGTGCAGTTCCGCGAAGAACGTGTGATCGCGCACCTCGGTGATGACCACGCGGTCGAGGGTCGCTCCGAGGACGGCGAGCAGGGTGACGGCGAGATCGTGGGTCAGGGGCCTCGGAGGAACGAGGCCCTCGAGGACACCCTGGATCGAGGCCGCTTCCGGGGAGCCGATGAGGATCGGCAACATCCGCCCCTCCCCGACCGACTCGCGCAGCATCATCGCCGGGGTGTTGGCGGCAACGAGTTGCACGCCGACGAGTTCCATCGGGACCATGCAGCGATGGTACCCGCGCTGACTGCCGTCAGGGCTCCAGGTGCGGTCGCAGGACCTCGCCGAGAAGGCCGGCACGCAGGGCAGCGCCGAGGCCCGAGAGGTCGTGGAGCGTGCTGGCGGCCTGCTGGCGGCTCTGGGGGTTGCGCTGGCGGAGCAGCGGGAGCACCAGCTGTTCGAACAACGCGGCCTCGCGGTCGGCCGCCTGACGCCACGCACGCAGGTGACGGGGCTCGATCCCGGCGGCGAGGAAACCTGCACAGGCCTGACCGATGGCGAGTTCGTTCGCGGTGTACAACGCACTCGAGCCACGAGCAGCAAGGACCCCGAACGATTCGAGTTCGGCCACCTGTGCGGCCGTCAGGCCCGTCGTCGAGAGGAACTCCGCCACGTCGTACCGATCGTGATCGTCGCTCGGAGGCTGGACGACGGAGAGCACCGGCGGTGACGCAGGGGATGCGGGGGCCGGCGCCTTCGCCTCCTCGGCCTTCTCCCCCTCGGTGGGGGCGAAGAACGACGCCGCGAGGCGCGACGGCGGCTCGGCGGGCGGCACGGACGCCGCCGGCGCTTGCGTCGCCGGTGCTGCGGGGGGTTCGGCGGAGGCCCGGACGGCTGCAGCCGGATGGTGACGCGTGGGGACGTCCTCCGCTGCGGGAACGACCAGTTCGCCGGTCTCGTCGGAGCCGGGCGGGACGCTCGCACGGATGCCCTTCGGGGGCGTGATCCCGCCGGTGTCGTCGATCTCGCCCGACTCGAGACGAGCGCGGATCACCTTCAGCGGGAGGTAGTTCTCCTTCTGTTCGCGCAGGATGACGCGCAGCCGCTCGATGTCCTCGTCGTAGAACTTCCGGTAGCCGGCCGACGTGCGCTCCGGGTCGATGAGCCCGCGACTCTCGAGGAACCGGATCTTCGAGATCGTGATCTCGGGGAACTCGGACACGAGCAGCTCGAGCACCTCTCCGATGGAGAGGTACGGACGTTCGGTGGCCTGCATCACTCGGCTCGCTGGAAGAACACGAGGTGGAACTTGCCGACCTGCAGTTCGTCACCCTGCTGCAACAGGGCCTCGTCGATGCGCTGGCGGTTGACGTACGTCCCGTTGAGCGAGCCGACGTCGCGCACGACGAATCCGCGGGTCGTGGCCTCGACCTCGGCGTGCCGTCGCGAGACGGTGATGTCGTCGAGGCTGATCTCGCTGTCGGGATGCCGGCCGAGTCGGGTCAGCTGCGTCGTCAGGTCGAACGACTCACCGGCTTGTCCACCGGACCGCACGACCAGGCTGGCTGCCCCTCCCGGAATCCGGGAGAGGTCGACGACGACGTTGTCGTCCGGGCCCGGGGCGTCCTGAAGGGGGTCGACCTTGGCGAGCACGACCGTGTGGTCGGAGGTGCGGTCGAGAACGTGGCCGCACGAGCTGCAGAAGACCGATTCGGGCGGGTTGCGATGCCCACACCCGTTGCAGAACACGTACGCCATCAGGCGACAGACTAGCCCGCGGTGAGAGCGGTGTAGGCCGCCGCGTCGAGGAGTGCGTCGACCTCGGCCGGATCGCCGAGTTCGACCTCGAACAACCAGCCGGCGCCGTACGGGTCCTGGTTGAGGAGCTCGGGCGAGGCGCTGAGGGCCTCGTTCACGGCCACGACCGTTCCCGTCACCGGCGAGTAGACGTCGCTCACCGACTTGGTGCTCTCGACCTCGCCCACGCTCGAGCCGGCGCTGACGGCCGAACCGACGGCGGGAGGGTCGACGTAGACCACGTCACCGAGGGCGTCCTGGGCGTAGTCGGTGATGCCGACGCGGGCACGGTTGCCCGAGATCGACACCCACTCGTGATCGCTGCTGTAACGAAGGTCGGCGGGGACGTTCATGCCCTCGACCCTAGTCGCCCGACGTACCACCGGCGCGCCGGATTCGGCCCTCGCGCAGGCTGTCGCGGATCATCGGGACGTACGCCACGGCGGTGTAGTAGCTCAGCACGAGACCGGGGATGCCGAGCACCCACGCCGACACCTCGAAGAAGGTGTGGAGGAAGAAGTCGCTCGACCCGAGGAGGAAGCCGGGGAACGCGAACATCAGCAGGAACGTGGCCGTCTTGCCCCACCACGTCACGTCGAAACGCGTCATCCCGAACGCGAGTGTCGCCGTCGCGATCGTGACACCGACCACGACCTCACGGACGAGCACGAGCCAGCAGAACCACAGTGGTGCGGCCCCGTCGATGATGATGCCACCGACACCCACGATGAAGAGGAGACGGTCGGCGGTCGGATCGAACTTCTTGCCGAACTCACTGGTCTGGTGGAAGGTGCGGGCCAACCATCCGTCGACCCAGTCGGTGGCCCCGAGTGCGCCGAGGAGCCATGCTGCCGACGCCCGATCGTCGCGTCCGAAGAGCAACCAGAGGAACACGGGGATGCAGCACAGGCGCAGCAGGGTGAACGCGTTGGGCGCCGTCAGGTACTTGCGCGAGGAGAGCTGCTCGTCGGCCATCGACCGGAGCGTACAAGGCGGGCCACTCGCGCTGCGTACGATCGGCTCATGACCACTCCCCGACCACTCGACGGCCAGGTCGCCCTCGTCACCGGAGCCGGCTCCGGGCTCGGCGCGGCGTTCGCCCGGCGGCTCCACGCCGACGGCGCGACGGTGATCGTCAACGACCTGTCGGCCGACGCAGCATCGGCCGTGGCCATCTCCGTCGATGGTGATGTCGCTGTCTTCGACGTCGTCGACGCCGAGGCCTTCGACACCGAGGTCGACAAGGCCGTCGAGCGTCACGGACGGCTCGACATCGTGATCAACAACGCAGGCATCGCACCCCCCTCCGATCCCGACCGCACCCAGCGCAGCATCGCCAACCAGATGCTGCGCATGGAGGGTCGTGTCGGCGACATGACCCCGCCCGACTCACTCGTGTCGATGACCGACGCCGAATGGGACCGGATGATCCGTGTCCACCTCTACGGCACCTTCCACGGCACGCGTGCGGCGCTCCGCCACATGACCCCGGCCCGACGCGGTGCGGTCGTCAACGTCTCGTCGGTGCTGGGACTCCGACCGATGGCAGGGGTCGCCCACTACGCGGCGGCCAAGGCCGGCATCATCGCCCTGACAAAGAGCGCCGGACAGGAGGTCGCTCCGTTCGGCGTGCGCGTGAATGCCGTCTGCCCCGGCTGGATCGACACCCCGCTCCTCGCTCCCCTCGACCCGATCACCCGTGGTGCGATCACCATGCAGATCCCCCACGGTCGGATGGGCACCGCCGAGGAGATCGCCGAACTCGTCCGCTTCCTGTGCGGCCCCGAGAGCTCGTACTGCAACGGCGACGTCTTCGCCGCCTCTGGAGGATTCACCTGATGACCACCATCTTCACCCGGATCATCGCCGGAGAGATCCCGGGCACGTTCGTGCACCGCGACGACCGCTGCGTGGCCTTCCTCTCGATCAACCCCCTCGCCCACGGTCACACGCTCGTCGTCCCCGTCGAGGAGATCGATCACTGGATCGACATCCCGGCCGACCTGTCCGCACACCTCTTCGACGTCGCACGTCGGATCGGCATCGCCCAGCAGGCCGCGTTCGGGTGTGAACGCGTCGGCATGATCATCGCCGGCTACGAGGTCCCGCACGCCCACGTACACGTCGTGCCGACGATGCACATGGGGCAGTTCGACTTCGGCCAAGCCGGCACTGCGTCACGAGAGCAACTGGAGACGGCGGCCGAGGCGATCCGCGCCCACCTCGTCTAGAGGTCGAGTTCCCCCACCGGCTCCCGGAGGTGGGGCCCACGGTTGCGGACGCTGTTCACCTCGGTGCCCACCCGGTGCATCACCAGCAGGTCGTCGGCAGCAGGGACGAGCAGCTCCCGCAACGAGGACACGTCGTGGTTCGCCGGGTCGAGCCACTCGGTCCAGCGAGACCTGTCGAGCAGGACCGGCATCCGGTCGTGGACCGGCCGCATCGTGCCGTTGGCGGCCGTGGTGATCACGGTGCAGCTGTGCAACCATCCCTCGTCAGGAGGGCATGAGGGATCGCGCCACGTGGTCCAGAGACCGGCGACCGCCAGCGGCGATCCGTCGGCGCCATGGATGTACACGGGCTGCTTTCCGGTCGGTGTCGTGCGCCATTCGTAGAAGCCGTCCATCGGGATGATGAGCCGCGTCCGCTGCAGCGGTCGGCGGAACGACGGCTTCTCCCCCAGGGTCTCGGCCCGGGCGTTGATCATGCGCGACCCGATGCGGACGTCGTCGGCCCACGACGGCACGAGGCCCCAGCGGAACGCTTCCAGACGCCGCTGACCGTCCGCATCCGACACGACCCCGATGACGTCGGTGGTCGGGGCGACGTTGTAGTTCGACTCCAGGTCGGGTCCGTCCGGTGACGTCTCGAAGAACGCCGCCAACTGGGCCGCGGAGTTGGTGGCGACGAATCGACCGCACATGGCGGCGAGGGTATCCCTCGGGCAGTCAGGCGCCGATCGCGGGTGGAACCGGCGGCAGGCCGACCTCGACGATCGCCGGTTCACCGTCGTCCGGGACCACGGTCTCGTCCGCAGGGGGCGCCGGGTCGAGATCGGTGTCGACCACCGGTTCGACGGTGTCGTCGAGCGGCGGGTCTCCCGCGATCGCGTCGATGCCCCCCTCTCGCTCCTCGACATGGGACGAGCCGTCCCAGAGCACGAGCGGGAGCGTGTCGTCGCCGGTGTTCGTGGCCGACGGCCTCGGAGCAGCGATCGTCGCCGACAGCGGGTGGCGGGCAGGAAGTCCCGCGCTCGCGGCGGGGGCCTCGGCAGCCGCCGTCCCGACGAGCCCGATCACCATCGCACCACTGGCGAAGAGCGACGCCATCGCCACACGCTGGGCACGGGTGGCACCCATCAGCGAGGCGAGGCGGTCGATCACGACCTCGGGGGTGCTGGCCAGGTGCTCGGCGATGATCTCGATGTCATCGCGGCGCAGCGTGACATCGGGTGCGGACTGCTGACGTCGGGCCCGGCGCACGAGGCGCAGGTAGGCCTCGAGGAGTGACGTGGCGTCGAGCGGATCGAAGTCGACGGCGCGGGTGCCGACGCGCACGTGGCGCTCACCGATGCGCACGGGCTGACGGCCCTCGAGTCGGGAACGGAACCACCGACCGGGACGGCCCGGCGAACCCTGTGTGATCCTGACGACGTTCTGCATGTCCACGGAATTTCCTCCTGTCGACATGCTCATCGGCACGCCGAGTGCCGGGCTTGAGGAAATCTTCCGAGAATCCTCAGGGAACCGGCGGGGGCGGCGGGGGCGGGCCGACGACGTCGACGGTGGTGCTCGGAGCGGTCGTCGTCGTCAGGTCGACGTCGACCAGCGACACGGTGGTCTGCGGGGCCTCGGTCGTGGTGGTGACGACGGCCTCGTCGGTCGTCGTGGTGGCCTCGGCCGTCGTGGTGGTGTCCTCCACCGTGGTGGTCGGCTCCTCGACGGTGGTCGTCGGGGCGTCGACCGTGGTGGACGAGCCATCCGTGGTGTCGACGGTGACGGTGGTCTCCGTGGTGGCCGGATCGGTGGTCGGGTCCGCGGTCGGATCGCCGGCTGCTGCAGCTGTCCCGACCATTCCGATGACGGCGACACCGCTGGCGACCACACCGGCCATCGCGATGCGCTTGGTCTGGGTGGCGCTCATCAGGGCGCCGAGACGGGAGGCCACGGAGTCGTGCGACTGCTGCAGGTACCCGGCGAGGGTCGCCACGTCGTCCTGGCGGAGGGTGATCCGCGGATCGCGGGTCTGGCGCCGCATGTTGCGGACGAGGCGAAGGTACGCCTCGAGCAGTGCCGTGGAGTTGCTCGGCTCGAACGGGCGCTCGACACCGCCGGTGACGATCTTGCCCTGCTCGACGCTGAGGCTCATCCGGCTCGGGAGGATCGCCGTCAGGTCGCACTGGTACAGACCGACGAGGGCGTCGATCGAGACGTCGTCGAGAGGCAGCAAACCGGCCTCGGCGGCCTTGAGATCGGCCCGGGTGAACGTGCCACGGCTCTGGCGTGCCAGACCGCGCAGGGTGCGGTGGGCCTGCTGGCGGGTGGCCAGGAGCAGGTTGGCGAGACGCTTGGCGAAGGCATCGCTCGACACGTCGAGCATGACGCCACCGATCGACATCTGTCGGATCACATCGCTCATGCCAGCCTCCTCGGGTCATCTCCACGGGCCACTCGGACCCTCTCGGACATCTCCATCATGCCCCTCTTTCGGCCACTCTGGGCGGCATCTTGAGCATTCTCTGAGAGAATCCGGGGTCTCCCGACACAGCGTGACCCTCCGTGACCGACCCCGACCGATCGCGGTCTTCACGCCACTCTCCGTGAGAGCCCGGACAGCACACGGGGCCGCCTCTCGGCGGCCCCGTCACGTGGTCGGGCTGGCGGGATTCGAACCCACGACCTCTTGTCCCCCAGACAAGCGCGCTAACCAAGCTGCGCCACAGCCCGTATGTGATGTGCGCCGCGACTCTACCGACTACAGGAAGAGGTCCACCACCCGCCAGCCGAGATAGGCGACGAGCAGGACCATGAGGAGCTTGAAGTGCCACGGGGCACGGGCGGCATCGGGATCGTCACCGGACGCGAGGCGCTTCACGTCGACGGTGCGCGCCGTCAACCGCGGTGCTTGGTCGTCGAGCGACCGACCGCACGACGGACACGTCCCGTCGGCCTTCATCGCCGACGGCGCCCAGTACTTCGCGCACTCCTCGCAGAACGGCACGTCACTCGCTCCGCTTGCGGACCCGCAACTTGATGGGCGTGGGCCCGAAGTCGAACGCCTCGCGGATGCTGCGCTCGAGATAGCGCAGGTACGGCTGGGGCAGTTCACGGTTGACGAAAAGGGTGAACGTCGGGGGCTCGGTCGCGCCCTGGAGGGCGTAGAGCACCTTGAGCCCGTGACCGGCGGGCTGACGCTGCTGGGCCTCGGCGATCACCTTGTTGACGTCCCGGGTGGGGACACGCTTCTGATAGGCGTCCATCGCCTCCTGCAGGACGGGGCGCAGCTTGTGTACCCCCTTGCCGGTGAGTGCGCTGATCTTCAGGACCGGTGCCTCCCCGACGAAGGAGAGCTTGCGGCGGACGTCGATCTCGACCTCGGCGCGCACCTCGGCGTCGTCGAGCAACTCCCACTTGTTGAGCATCACGACGATCGGACAGCCCGAGGCGTCGATGCGCTCGGCGAGACGCTGGTCCTGGCTCGTGACACCCTCGGTCGCGTCGATGATCAACAGGGCGATGTCGGAGTCGTCGATCGCTCGCAGCGACCGGACCATCGAGTAGTACTCGGCCGAGTCGTCGATGCGGCTGCGACGGCGCATACCCGCCGTGTCGACGAACACGATGGGCCCGTCCTCGGTCTGCACGAGGGTGTCGATCGAGTCGCGCGTGGTGCCGGCCATGTCGTGGACGACCGAACGGTCCTCCCCCACCAGACGATTGAAGAGCGTGCTCTTGCCGACGTTGGGACGTCCGATGAGCGCCACGCGCGGCGGAGGCGGATCGTTGACGTTCCAGAGGGCCTCGCCCTCCTCGTCGAGAGCGACGTCGTCGTCGGTCACCTCGGAGAAGTCCTGCTCAGGGAGGACACGGATGACCTCGTCGAGCAGGTCGCCGGCGCGGCGCCCGTGGAGTGCGCTCACGGGGATCGGCTCGCCCATGCCGAGGGCCATGAACTCCCAGCGATCGTTCTCGCGACGGTCGTTGTCGGCCTTGTTGGCGATGAGCAGCACCGGCGACTTGATGCGGCGCAGCCACTGGGCCACCGACTCGTCGTCGTCGGTGAGGCCCACGGAGGCGTCGACCACGAACAGGACGAGGTCGGCGTTGCGGACGGCGGCCTCGACCTGACGGCTGACCTTGGCGTCGAGCTCGGTCCCGCCGGGGAGCCAGCCACCGGTGTCGACGAGGAGGAAGCGGTGACCGAGCCACTCGGCCTCCAGTTCCTTGCGGTCGCGGGTGACGCCGGGGCGGTCCTCGACGATCGCGACCTGCTCCCCCACGATCCGGTTGAACAAGGTGCTCTTGCCGACGTTGGGACGTCCGACCACCACGACGGTGGGGAGTGTGGATTCTGATGTGGTCATGCGACGGGCTCCAGCGCGGGAAGGCCGAGGGCGGCGCGCAGGGCACGACCATCGGTGGGGACGACCTCGACGGGTCGGGGAAGGTCGGCGACGGTGGTGCCGTCGAGGAAGCGACCCTCGCTCAGGCACACGTCGGGGAGGAGATAGCGGTGGCCGGGCGGCTGGTCGGCCAGGACCCGGGCGATGTCGGCACCGACCATCAGGCCGGTGACCGAGGTGTTGCCACCGAAGAACTCGTTGGCGACCTCGAGGACGCGCACGTCGGCGCCGCACTCCGCCTCCACCAGCGGGCGGATGACACGGGCTCCGAGGGGCGCCGTGAGGATCGCGATCGGGGCGTCGGCACGGGGCGAGATCCGCAGGGTCTGCGTTCCCGAGTCACCGTCGTGACACCCGCGCAGGCCGGTGTCGCCCGCAGGATTGCGCGGTGCCCGGTAGCCCTCGGCCGGTGCGCCGTCGACCCACGCGAAGAATCCGCCCTGTGCAGCGGGCGATGCGTGAGTCGACTCGTCGCCTCGCTGGGCGGCACCGGTACCGAGGAACTCGGCCTCGAAGGTGCGCGCCATGCCGATGCCGTCCTCGTACATGTGGAAGCCCTCGTAGGCCTCCGGCTCGGGGAACGGCCGGTCGGCCATGAGGTAGTACTCGTCGGCAGCAAAGACCATCCGGTGGCCGAGCACGCGCAGGAAGATCTCCTGCCAGCCGTGGACGGCGTCGAGCATCGCCTCGGCCTCCGCACGTGTGTGCAGGCGCATCGCCGGCTCGGCGTTGTAGCGGCTGAGGCCGAGGGGCACGACGGCCACCGAGTGCAGGTCGGGGTACTGGTCGAGGATCCCGGCCATCGTGCGCTCGAAGACGACGCCGTCGTTGACACCCGGGCACAGCACGACCTGCCCGCGCACGGTGATGCCGTGGTCGAGCAGCGCACGCAGCCAGCGGAGACTCATCCCGCCGCGTGGGTTCTTGAGCATCCGGGAGCGGACGTCGGGGTCGGTCGCGTGGATGCTCACGTTCAGCGGCGAGAGGCGTTCGGTGACGATCCGCTCCAGGTCGGCCTCGGTGAAGCGCGTCAGCGTCGTGAAGTTCCCGTACAGGAACGACAGCCGGTAGTCGTCGTCCTTCATGTACAGGCTCTTCCGCAGGCCCTTGGGGAGCTGGTAGATAAAGCAGAACTCGCAGTGGTTGTCGCAGGTGCGGACCCGGTCGAAGACCGCACTCGACACCTCGGCGCCGAGGGGCTCGCCGGCCCGCTTGGCGACCTCGACGGTCAGTTCGAGACCACCCCGTCGGACGTCGAGGACGAGGTCGGCCTCGTCGACGGCGAACCGCCACTCGATCACGTCGCGCGGCACGAGTCCGTTGACCGAGACCACCGTGTCGCCCGCGAGCAGGCCGGCCCGCTCGGCGGCGGACCCGGCGGCAACCGCGACGACGAGGGGCTCGGACATGCGGCAAGGCTACCGGCGGGGCTCGCGCGGGTGCCGATAGCCTGCCTCCTGTGACCGTCGACCGTGTCCTCCTCGCCGAGCCTCGCGGGTTCTGCGCCGGGGTCGAGATGGCGATCAAGGCCCTGTCGTGGATGGTGCGCTCGTTCGAGGCGCCGGTCTACTGCTACCACGAGATCGTCCACAACAAGATCGTCGTCCAGCGCTTCGAGGCCCAGGGCGTGATCTTCGTCGACGACATCTCGGAGGTCCCCGAAGGGCGCCCGATCATGTTGTCGGCACACGGCTCCGCTCCCGAGGTCGTCTCGGCGGCACGTGCCCGCGGCTCGTACGTCGTCGACTCGGTGTGCCCGCTCGTGACCAAGGTCCACCACGAGGTCAAGGTCCGTGCGGGCAAGGGTTTCCGCATCGTCTACGTGGGTCACGAGGGCCACGAGGAGGCCGTGGGCACGATGGCCGTCGCTCCCGACGCGATCAGCCGGGTCGAGAGCGTCGCCGAGGTGCTCGCCCTCCCCGACTTCGACCAGCCCGTGGCGCTCCTCGCCCAGACGACCCTGTCGCACCGCGACTGGACCGACGTCGCCGTCGCCGTGCGCGATCGCTACCCCGAGACGTGGTCACCCGGTCGGAGCGACCTGTGTTTCGCCACCACCAACCGTCAGTCGGCGCTCATGGCGATGGCCCCGCGGTGCGACGCGATCGTGGTCATCGGGTCGTCGAACTCCTCGAACACCCGCGCCCTCGAGAAGCTCGCCCTCGAGGCAGGCTGCCCCCAGGTGTTCCGGGTCAACAGCGTCGACGAGCTCCCCACCGGCCTCTCGGGCACCGTCGGCGTCACGGCGGGGGCGTCTGCTCCGGAGGAACTCGTCGAGGCGATCATCGAGTTCTTGTCCCCCGCTGCGGGTGTCGAACACGTGCGTGTCACCGAGGAGGACGAGTACTTCCCTCCCCCGCGCAACATTCGCGACCTCCAGCAGGCCATCGGGACGGCGGCGGCCGTGATGGTCGGCGGACCGTCGGACGTCTCGGCCACGATGGACGACCGCGCCCTCGCCGCCAGCGATGTGCTGGCCGCGCTGCGCACTGCCTAGCCTGCGGGAATGCTCTCCCCGTCGCTCGACACCGTCCGTCTCTTCCTCCACGTGCTCGGAGCGTCGATCTGGGTGGGTGGTCAGTTCGCCCTCGCCGGCATCGTTCCGGCCCTGCGTCGCTCGGCACCCGAGGCCACCAAGGTGGTCGCCCAGGCGTTCGGGCGTGTGGCGTGGCCGGCGTTCGGCCTGACGGTGATCACCGGCATCTGGAGCATGATGGCGATCGACATCACGGCCACCTCGGGCTCGTACCAGGGCACGCTCCTGCTGAAGATCGGCGTGGCGATCCTGTCGGGCGTGTTCGCCGCTGTGCACTCGGCAGGGCGGTCGAAGGCAGCACTCGCGATCGGGGGCGCGCTCGGGGCGCTCACCTCCCTCGTCGCCATGTTCCTCGGGGTCCTGCTGCACTCCTGAACAGAGCGCAGGATCCGACGATCAGTTGCGGGGAACCTGGCTCCAGGCCTTGTCGCGGTCGACACGCACGTCGCCCGGGAGTCCGAGAACGCGCTCACCGAGGATGTTGAGCATGACCTCGGTGGTGCCACCCTCGATCGAGTTCGCACGGCTGCGGAGGAACGCCTTCTGCGGCGTGGCGAACTCCATCGCGTGCTCGGGGCGAACCATCTCGTAGCTGCCGTACAGGAGGGCGTCGGCACCCATGAGACCCATCAGGCACTCGTAGATGTCCTTGTTCAGGTTGGCGGACGCCATCTTGCCGATCGAACCCTCGGGGCCCGGATCGCCCATCTTGCGGTTCTGGTTGGCGCGGATGTTCGTGAGTCGGAGTGTCTCGGCACGGATCCAGAGCTTCATGACCTCGTCGCGGGTCGAGGCGTCCTTGCGCCACTCGGGAGCGTCGGCCCAGGTCTTCATCAGGTGGGCGATGGTGCCCGAGCCCTTCTGCGGGATCGAGCCACCGATCGAGACACGCTCGTTCATCAGCGTCGTGAGCGACACGCGCCAACCGTCGCCGGGGTTGCCGAGCATCTCCTTGTTCGCGATGCGCGTGTCGGTGAAGTACACCTCGTTGAACTCGGCTTCACCGGTCATCTGGCGCAGCGGGCGCACGTCGACGGTGGGATCGTGCATGTCGACGACGAACGCCGTGAGACCGGCGTGCTTCACGGCCTCCGTGTCGGTGCGCACGACGAGCAGGCCCCAGCGCGACAGGTGGGCGAGGGTCGTCCAGACCTTCTGGCCGTTGACGATCCACTCCTCGCCGTCCTTCATCGCTCGCGCGCCGAGGCCGGCGAGGTCGCTGCCCGCGCCGGGCTCGCTGAACAGCTGGCACCACGACTGCTGCCCGGTGAGGATCGGCAGCACGTAGCGCTCGATCTGCTCCTGAGTGCCGTGCACCGCGATGGTGGGCGCGGCGAGCATCATGCCCAGGCCGCCCGGCGCGGGCACCGCACCACGGTTGACGATGTGCTGGCCGACG
>JBEBDM010000191.1:0-2993 GCA_041156905.1 Actinomycetota bacterium
CGAGCCCGAGCTTCTCGAGCGCATCAGCGGCCTCGAGCTGAGTGAGCGCCGAGACGTCGGTCAGCGGGAACGGAGTACCGATCGGGTTGTAGTAGACGAAGATCTGCTGCCCGCGGGCGAGGATCGAGTCGGCCAGCGGCTCGGTGCGGCTGATCGTGCCTTCAGGAACGGTCGGATCGACCTCGATCACCTGCTGGACGTCGAGTTCGAGATTGAGGCTGTCGAGTGTGACGAGGCCTTGCTCCAACGTCTGGCCGACGATGTTCGGCATCGTGCCCGAGGTGGGCGCCGCATCGTCGGTGAGCGAGTTGAACAGCACGATGCCGCCGACCACGAGCGCGACGAGGGCGATCAGGCCGATGATGACGTAGAGCGCGTTGTTCGGGCGCTGTGCCGGATAGTCGTCGTACTCCTGGACCGGCAGCGCCTGCGTACGCGGCACCTGACCCGTGGGAGCGCCCGCCGCACCACCCGGGGGCGGCGGCACCTGACCCGGCGTACTCGGCATCGCGGTGGTGGGCACGCTGCCCGAGTTCACCGACGGCATCGCCGTGGTGGGAGCGCCGCCAAGGGTCGCGGCAGCTCCACCGTTCGCGGCCACGCCAGCCGCAGCGGCCAGGGCCTGCACCGGCTGCCCGGTGAGGAAACGACGGAGGTCGTCACGCACGCCGTCGGCCGACTGGTAGCGCACGTCGGGGTTCTTGGCGAGCAGACGGGCAACGATCGCCTCGTAGGCCTTGGGCACGTCGGTGACGATCTGGTTGATCGGCTGCGGCTGGTCGTGCACCTGCTTGTAGGCGATCGAGACGGGGTTCTCACCGCTGAACGGCGGATGCCCGCACACGGCCTCGTAGAGCACGATGCCGACCGAGTAGAGGTCGCTGCGCGGATCGGGCTGCGCACCCTGCGCCTGCTCGGGCGAGAAGTAGGTGGCGGTGCCCATCACCGAGCCGGCCTGGGTGAGGTGCTCGTCACTCGGCCCGTTGAGCAGGCGGGCGATACCGAAGTCAGCCACCTTCACGAGCCCGGCCGGCGACACGAGGATGTTCGCGGGCTTGATGTCGCGGTGCACGACGCCGTTGCGATGGGCGAAGGCGAGAGCTGCGGCAACCTCGGCGGCGATCTCGGCGGCCTGCATCGGCGTGATCCGGCCGTTGGCGCGCAGGATGTCGGCGAGGGTCTTGCCCTGCACGTACTCCATCGCCATGAAGTAGGTGTTCTGGTACTGGCCCCAGTCGTAGACGCTGACGATGTTCGGGTGGTTGAGGTTCGCGGCCGACTGGGCCTCGCGGCGGAAGCGCTCGACGAAGGTCGGGTCGATGGCGAACTCGGGGAACAGCACCTTGATCGCGACCGGGCGATCGAGCAACAGGTCGCGTGCGAGGAAGACCTCGGCCATCCCGCCGCGGCCGATGCGCTGCTCGATCTGGTAGCGGTCGTTCAGGACGGGCCGCTCCGGTTGTTCGTTCACTGCTGTCCTTCGTGCGTCCGTGGGGCCGGAAGCGTCCCCCGAGGCTACCCGCGCCGCACGAGGGGGTGGCGGTCACCCCCTCGCGCAGCCCGACCGGGAGCCTCAGCCGATGACCACAGCCACCGCGCCGGTCTCACCGGGGTCGGTCTCCAGTCCCACACCACCGCGCACCACGATCGCCACGACCTCGCCGGTCTCGGCGGCCGAGAGGTCGAGCTCGACCACGAAGCGGCCCGGCTCCTCCATCGAGCCGGCCTGCGTGACGACCGTGTCGAACACCGTGTCCGGATCACCCGCGAGGAACGCCGTCACCGAGAGGCTGGCCTCGAAGCCGTATCCGACACCCGTGACGGTGACGAGCCCAGCCGAGACCGTCGCGCCAGGGAGCGGCGACGAGACGTACGAGACGTCGTTGGCCACGCCGATCACGAACCAGCCGTCGTCCTCACCGAGTCGACGCACGAGGATGATGCCGCGGTCGGTCAACACCGAACCGGGCGAGAACAGGGTGACCTCACCGCTGCGGCCGTCGCCCGCCATGAACGGGCCGAGCATCGGTGGCACGTGGAGGACCTCCGCGACGAACCCGCTCGCCGCCTCGATCGGATCGTCGATCACCACGTCGGCGCCGGGCCACACCGCGATGATCGGCGTCTCGTCCTCACCCGGGATCGTCACGTCGATCGACGACGTCGTGGTCTCGTCGGTGTTGTCGGTCGTCGGAGTCGACACCGGTACCGAACTGCTCGTCGACGGCACGCTGATCGTGGGGTCGGTCGTCAGGTCCGTGGTCGACGTCACCGAGCACGCGGTGAGGAGGAGAACAGCGGTCGTGAGCCTCAGTCGAACGCTCATGGTCGTCATGACATCACGCTCCTTCCGACCTCACTCTCCACCGATCGCGCGGTGGGCGCAAGGGTCGTCAGTCCCGTGCGAAAAGGTGGTCGAGAACTGTCTTGGCGATCGGACCGGCGAGTCGTCCACCCGTTCCCGCGCTGATCTCGTCGTTGGTTCCCTTGAGCACCACGGCGATCGCGTAACGCGGCGCCTCCGCTGGCGCAAAGGCCGTGATCCATGCGTGCGAGCGCTGCTCCTCACCTGTCGCGTTGAGCTGCGCGGTGCCCGTCTTCGCCGCGGCCTGGACACCGCCGCGCAGTTGCATCGGCTGACCGGTACCGCGATTCACGACCTCGATCATCAACTGTGTCAACGTCGCTGCCGTCGCTGCGGTGATCGGTGTCTTCCACACCGAGGGCGAGGTCCGCTCGAGCACGCGTCCGGAGTGCGAGAGGGTGGCGTCGATCACGTACGGGGTCATCATCCGACCACCATTGGCCACTGTCGCGGCGACCATCGCCATGTGCAACGGCGTCATCTTGTCGTTGGCCTGACCGAACCCGGCGATGGCGAGCAGCGGGAGGTTCTGGGCGAAGTCGATCGGGTCGCTGCCGGCGTTCTCGAAGTTGCTCGACGCGGGGCGCGGCAGGTCGATCGGGATCGGCTCGCCGAAGCCCCACACACG
>JBEBDM010000192.1:0-5825 GCA_041156905.1 Actinomycetota bacterium
GCCGGGGCACGACTCCTCGTCAGTTCGACGGTGCACGATCTCGACTCCCTCGATGCCGACGCCGTGGTGCTCGCCACCGGCGTGCGCGAGCGTCCGCGCACGGCCCGTCTCGTCGCCGGCGATCGTCCGGCCGGCGTGTACACGACCGGGCAGCTCCAGCAGATTACCGCCTTCCTCGGGGTGAGTCCCGGCCGGCGTGCCGTCATCGTCGGCGCAGAGCACGTGAGCATGTCGGCGGTGATCACGCTCCGCTCGCACGGCTGCGAGGTGGCGGCGATGGTCACCGAGCGAGCCGCTCACGAGAGCCACCCGCTCCTGGTCATGGCCACCGTGAAGCGGGCGCGGGTGCCGTTGCTCACCTCGCGGCGGGTCACCCGGATCGTCGGACGCGAGCGAGTCGAGAGCGTCGAACTCGACGACGGGACGACGATCGAGTGTGACACCGTCGTCTTCACCGGCGACTGGGTCGGCGAGCACGAGGTGGCCCGGCACGCCGGCGTGGCGCTCGACGACTCCCGGCGGGCGGTGGCCGTCGACGACACCTTCCGCACGTCGCGAGACCGTACGTTCGCCATCGGCAACCTCGTCCACCCGGCCCGGGCCTCGGGCACCTGTGCGATCGACGGCCGACGCCTTGCACGGCATCTCGCCCAGGTGCTCGGCACGGGTCGGTAGCGTGACGGCCACGCGGGCGTGGCGGAATTGGCAGACGCGCAGGATTTAGGTTCCTGTTCTCCGGAGTGAGGGTTCGACCCCCTCCGCCCGCACCGAATCCCTCCGACCCCACCGATCTCGGCGCGTGGAGTCCCGGAATCCGGGACGCTACGCGCCGAGATCGGTGGTTGGATGGGGGCGTGATCGTCGACCGGCAGCATTCGCCCGCGCACAACGACTGGGCCGCGGTGCGCGACGCCACCCTGCAGGCCGAGGCCGAAGGAGTCGACACGGTCTGGGTGCTCGATCACTTCGACGGCACCGTGCTCGGGGGCGACCGCGAGATGCTCGAGTGCTTCGGACTCCTCGGGGCACTCGCCGCCATCACCACCACGGTCAGGCTGGGCACCCTCGTCCTCAACGCGGCCAACCGTCATCCAGCAGTGACCACCACCGCCGTGAGCACGATCGCCCGGGTGAGCGGCGGACGCTTCACGCTCGGTCTCGGCGCTGGTGCCGACCCGGCGAGCCCGTGGGCGCGCGAGCACCGCGAGCGCGGGATCCCGCTGCGCGAACACCTCCACGAGCGCCACGACGTCGTTGTCGAGCAGATCCGTCAGGTACGGGAGGCCGAGAGCCACTCCGGACACGTGCCCGTCATCGTCGGGGTGAACAGCGAACGCCTCGCACGTATCGCCGGTCGACATGCCGACGGTGTCAACGTCCGGCTCAGCAGTCCGCACGCCGCTCGTTACATGCGCGCCGCTCAGGACGAGGCCGGCGACCGTCCCTTCGAGACGAGCGGGTGGGCCAACGTCCGCGACCTCGCCTCCCAGGAGCGCGCCCACGAGCTCGGGGTCGACCGCCTGATCCTGTGCTACTTCGAGCCGCTCTGAGAGCCGCTCGGCGCAGTCGAACTAGCCGCCCTGCGAGAGCGCCGCGACGAGCGCACGAAATGCCCGGCCGCGATGCGACATCGAGTTCTTCTCCTCGTCGGACATCTCGCTGAACGTGCGCCCGTCGCCGTCGTCAGCGATGAACAGCGGGTCGAAGCCGAAGCCCCGACCGCCGCGCTCCTCCTCGGCGATCCGTCCCTCGCAGACACCCTCGACTGAGAGTTCTCGTCCGTCGGGCCACACGACCATCACGACCGTGCGGAAGCGGGCCGAGCGATCGCCGCACCCCTGCATCGCCACCAGCAACTTGGCGCGGTTCTCGGCGTACGTGGCATGCGGACCGGCGTAGTACGCCGTGTCGACTCCGGGGTCACCGTCGAGACAATCGACGAACAGACCGGTGTCGTCGCTGACGGCCGGCAGCCCCGACGCAGCCGCGATGGCGGCGGCCTTCAACCGGGCGTTGCCCTCCAGGGTGCCCGCGTCCTCCACCACGTCAGGGACCCCGTCGGGGCGCGGGACGAGGTCGACCACCCCCGCGAGGATCGCGGCGATCTCGGCCACCTTGTGCGGGTTGGCCGAGGCACACGCCAGCGTCGGCAGCCCGTCGCTCATCGGCCGAGCGGACGAGGCGTCGGCGGATCGGAGACGAGCAGCGCCTGCAGGTCGATGATCTCCGCCAGGCCCTTCGAGGCGAGGCCGAGCAACGAGTCGAGTTCGCTGCGGCTGAACGCCTGGCCCTCGGCCGTGCCCTGCACCTCGACGTAGCGCGGCTCCTCGCCGGGTTGGCCGAGCACGACGACGTTCATGTCGACCTCTGCCGTCGAATCCTCCACGTAGGGGAGGTCGAGCACCGGGACGCCGCCGACGACGCCCACGCTGATCGCCGCACAGTACGAGTGCAGCGGATGACGCGTGATCGCCTTGTTCTGGACGAGTCGGGTGAGTGCGTCGTGCAGGGCGAGATAGCCACCGCAGATGCTCGCCGTACGCGTGCCGCCGTCGGCCTGCAGCACGTCGCAGTCGACGATGACCTGACGCTCGCCGAGCAGCCGCATGTCGCACGCCGCTCGCAGCGACCGACCGATGAGGCGCTGGATCTCGACGGTGCGACCACTCTGCTTGCCCTTCGCGGCCTCACGATCGATGCGCTCGGGCGACGCTCCGGGGAGCATCGAGTACTCGGCCGTGACCCACCCCTTGCCACTGTTGCGCATCCAGCGCGGCACGTCCTCGTCGATGGAGGCGGTGCACAGCACGCGGGTCTTGCCGAAGGTCACGAGCACGCTGCCCGCCGCCATCTCGGTGTAGTCGCGCTCGAAGGTGATGGGGCGCAGTTCGTCGTCGAGGCGTCCGTCGGGGCGGGGCATGGTGTTCTCCTGTTGTTCGAATGATGATGGTTCGAGCTGTGCGGTGATCGTGTTCGGGCTTGAGGCTGACACGCCGGCGCTCGTCAGCCGGGTGTCCACTGCGCGGCCTCGCGCAGTTCGGGGCCGAGCAGGCGTCGCCCGAGGTCGGCGAACCAAGAGATGTCGCCGCTCGAGAGGAAATGGTGCTCGGCCGACGGACCACCGCTGGCGCGGAGCAGCCCCTCTGCCGAGAGCAGTTCACGCGTCACGAACGCCGTCTCGTCGGCGCTGCTCACGAGGGTCACGTCGGGCCCCATCACTTCGCTGATGACACGGGCGAGGTACGGGTAGTGCGTGCATCCGAGGAGCAGGCTGTCGACTCCAGCCTCCTTCACCGGGGCCAGAAGTCGCTCGGCGAGGATCGTCACCTCGTCGCCGCTCGTCTGTCCGCGTTCGACGAACTCGACGAAGCCCGGACACGCCGCACCGGTGAGGTGCACGGTCGCGCCCGTGGCGGCGACCGCACGCTCGTACGCACCCGAGCCGATCGTGCCGACGGTGCCGATCACGCCGACCTCGCCGCTACGTGTCGCGGTGACGAGTGCACGAGCGCCGGGCTGGACGACGTCGATCACCGGCACCGGCAGCTCGTCCTGCAACACGTCGAGCGCTGCGGCCGACGCGGTGTTGCACGCCACGACGATCGCCTTCGCGTCGTGCTCGCGCACGAGACTCCAGGCGAGCTGCAGCGCGAACTCGCGCACCTCGGCCTGCGGACGCGGGCCGTAGGGATAGCGACCCGTGTCGCCGATGTAGACGAGGTGCTCCTCGGGCAGCAGGTCGATGACGGCCCGGGCGACGGTGAGACCACCGAACCCGCTGTCGAACATCCCGATCGGCCGCTCCATCGTCGGCAGGCTAACGGCCGGGGCCGTCACGGTCGCGCCGCTCCCCTGCCGCCTACGCTCGGGCCCGCATGCTGCTCGCCACCGTCCTCGCCCTCGGCTCGGCCGTGCTCCACGCCGGCTGGAACCTGGTGGCGAAGCGGGCCGAGGGCGACCGGTACCTCGTGCTGTGGGCGCAGTTCCTCGCCGGAGGCCTGCTCGCCCTCCCCCTGCTCGTGGTCCACGCCGTCGTGTGGGGGATGCCGTGGCAGGGATACGCGTGGGCCGCGGCGAGTGGCTGCATCCACCTCCCCTACACGTGGCTGCTCGCACGGGCGTACCACCACGGCGACTTCTCGGTGAGCTATCCGGTCGCACGCGGCGGTGGAGCCGCACTCGCCGCGATCGGTGGGGTCGTGTTCGTGTCCGACTCGCTCACGGGACTCGAGGTACTCGGTATCGCCACCGTGGTGGCCGGCCTCACCCTCCTCGCACTACGCGCCACGGCGACCAATGTGCGCATGGCACTCCTCGTCGCACTGACCATCGGCACGTACACGGTGCTCGACGCGAAGGGCGCTCGGGCGACGGGCAGCATGGCGTACGTGTTCGCGACCTTCGTCGCGACCGCCACCACGAACACGACCTTCGCCCTCGCCACCGGACGCCGCTCCGAGATGGCAGCGATGCTGCGCACCAACTGGCGGCGAGCCGTCGTCACCGGGGCAGCGTCGCTCGTGACCTACGGACTGGTACTCGTCGCGATCCAGCGCGCACCCGTTGGGTACGTGACGGCACTGCGCGAGAGCAGTGTCGTCCTGGCGGCTCTCGCCGGTTGGAAGCTCCTCGGAGAGGGCGATCACCGCCGACGCATCGCGTCGGCGATCGTCGTGTTCACCGGGCTGCTCATCCTCGTCCTGGGTCACTGATCCGCTCCGCTGCCGCGACTCGGTCGTCCCAGGCCGATCGGAGGATCAGGTGATGCTGACGAGACGCCCGGTGATGACGAGTCGGTACGAGAGGCTGGTCGGCGAACCGTCGGCCTTCGAGCACGCGATCAACTGCGCGGTGATCGGCGGGTAGAGGGTCGCGAGGCCGTAGATGTTCCAGTACGACGGCGCCGTCACGTTCTCACTCATCACCACGTAGTTGTAGGAGTTGCCGTCGGCGCCGATGAGCGAGAACGAGTCACCCGGTGCTAGGTCGTTGATGTAGCGGAACGGTCCACCCGCGTCGGTCCGGTGGGCGAACACCATCAGGTTGCCCGGCGCAGCCACGTCGGCGAGGTCGCTGAAGGAGGCACCGACGCCCCGGTCGGCGATCGCGGTCAGGGTTCCCGACGTGCCGTGCACGATCGGGAGGAACTTGCCGAGCTTGGGGATCGAGACAGCGACGGCCTTGTTGCGCGCGTAGTTCGGGTTCGGGACCGGCGTCGAACGCGTGGTGGTGCGAGGTGTCCCAGTGAAGAGACCCGCGATGTCGACGATCATGTGCGCGCCGGCGTAGGTGTAGACGGCACCGCCCCGCGTGCTCATCGGCACCACGGCGTGGTTGGCGATGGTCTGCGGCCACGAAGTGACGTTCAGGTTCGACGACGTCGGACGCTTGGTGCGGGCCGCGTACGCCGTGATGTACCCGTTCTGCCAGGGCTGCGTCACGGTGATGTTCGCGGCCACAGCCGCAACGCCACCGTCGTATCGACTCGTATCGACACCGTCGACGAACTCGTAGGTGCTTCCGGCCCACGGGGCCACTGATCGCAGAGAGCGCGTGTCAAGAGCACGCCGAGGTGCAGGCAACGGCAGGAACAGGCCATTGTCGTCAACAGCATCGGTCGCTCCCGTGTACCAGCCGACGACGTCGACGAGGACGTCACCACCGGCCTTGGAGTACACCTTGATGCGCGGCGAACCGCTGAGCTTCACGATCGCCTGTGCCGCACGAGTCTGCCCCGGCGTATCGATGTTCACGGTGCTGGGAACGGGTGGGGTCGTCGACGCAGCGGAGTACGCCGTGAAGAAGCCACGATCCTTGCCCTTCAC
>JBEBDM010000193.1:0-8236 GCA_041156905.1 Actinomycetota bacterium
GCCGTCACCGCTCGCGGGGGCCGCTCGACCCTGAAGGCCGACCCGATGGCGAGGTGGTCGGAGTGTCCGCCTGCGACCGCGAGTCGCGTCGTGGCTCCGACTCGGCACGAGTGGTGCGACACCGACTGGATGACCACTCGTTCCAACGCGCCGGGAGCGCCACTACGCGTGTACGAGGTGCACCTCGGCTCGTGGCGGCCGTGGTTGCGCGACTACCGGAGCATCGCTCACGAACTCGCCGACCACGTCGCCGGGATGGGTTTCACCCACGTCGAACTGATGCCCCTCGCCGAGCACCCATTCGGCGGCTCCTGGGGCTATCAGGTGACGGGCTACTACTCGCCCACGGCCCGATTCGGGACGCCCGACGACATGCGGGCGTTCGTCGACACACTCCACCAGCGCGGCATCGGTGTGTTGATGGACTGGGTGCCGGCGCACTTCCCGAAGGACGAGTGGAGCCTCGCCCGTTTCGACGGGACAGCGCTCTACGAGCACGCTGACCCGCGTCAGGGCGAGCACCCCGATTGGGGTACGTACGTCTTCAACTACGGGCGCCACGAAGTGCGCAACTTCCTCGTCTCGAACGCCCTCTACTGGATGGACGAGTTCCACATCGACGGCCTGCGCGTCGACGCCGTGGCCAGCATGCTGTACCTCGACTACTCGCGTCCCCACGACGGCTGGGTGCCCAACGAGCACGGCGGCCGCGAGAACCTCGACGCGATCGACTTCCTCCGACAGCTCAACTCCGTCGTCGCCGAGGAGTTCCCGACGGCGATGATGCTGGCCGAGGAGAGCACGGCGTGGCCGAAGGTCACCCACCCGGTGGAGTTCGGTGGGCTCGGCTTCACCCACAAGTGGAACATGGGGTGGATGCACGACACCCTCGACTACATGCGCACCGATCCGGTGCACCGCAAGTGGCACCACCGCTCGTTGTCGTTCGGGCTGCTCTACGCGTTCAGCGAGAGGTTCGTCCTGCCCCTCAGCCACGACGAGGTCGTCCACGGCAAGGGGAGCCTCCTCGCCAAGATGCCCGGCGACGACTGGCAGCGCTTCGCCAACCTGCGTGCGCTCTACGCGTGGATGTGGGCGATGCCGGGAGCGCCATTGCTGTTCATGGGTGCCGAGCTGGCGCCATTCACCGAGTGGAGCGAGTCGGCCGCACTCCCGTGGCACCTGCTCGACCACGCACCGCACCGTGGTGTGAGCGCACTGCTCGCGACGCTCAACCGCCTCGCCGGTGAGTGGCCCGCCGTCCACGAACGCGACCACGAGCCCACGGGGTTCCAGTGGCTCGAGGCCGACGACGCCGACCACTCGATCTACGCCTTCCTCCGTTGGGGGTACGCCGGCGGCACTGCTGTCGCCTGCATCGCCAACATGACCCCCGTGCCCCGGCCCGGCTACCGCGTCGGCGTGCCGTGGGAGGGCGAGTGGGAAGTGCTGCTCGACACCGACGGACCCCAGTGGGGTGGGAGCGGGTATGGCGGGTACGACACCGAGGGCCAGACGCTCGTCGCCACGTCCGAGTTCCCGTGGCAGGGACAGCCGGCGTCGATCACGCTGTCGCTCCCGCCGTTGTCGGTCATCTGGCTCGCAGCGCGCCGATGAGCACCGACGATCCGGGTGACCGCGTGCGCCCGTGGCACGACGAGAAACTCCGCGGCGTCATCGCGGCCTGTGTGACCCTCGGCTTCGCCGTGGGTGTGTACGGGATCTCCTTCGGCGTGGCCTCGATCGGGTCGGGGGCGACCATCGCCCAGACGTGCGTGATCTCACTGCTCGTGTTCACCGGTGCGTCGCAGTTCTCTGCGGTGGGCGTCCTCGCGGACGGCGGCACGCCTCTCGCCGCCTTCGGTGGGGCGGCGGTCCTCGCGGCACGCAACGGCGTGTACGGGTTCGCGATGGCCTCGCGTCTCGACGGCGGTCTGGCGACGCGCATGCTCGCGGCGCAGTGGACGATCGACGAGACCACGGCGATGGCCGCGGCACAGGACGACCGCCGGCACGGCCAGTGGGCGTTCTGGATCACCGGCGCGAGCGTGTACGTGTTCTGGAACGCGGGAACCCTCATCGGGGCACTGATCGGATCGGCGATCGACCCGGAGACGTTCGGTCTCGACGCCGCGTTCCCCGCTGCGTTCGTGGCGATGCTCTGGCCGCTGTTGCGTGAGCGGCGACACCTCCGTGCAGCAGCCGTCGGAGCGCTCGTCTGCCTGGTGCTCACCCCGTTCACGCCGGTGGGAGTGCCGATCCTGTGCGCGACGGCCGGGATCGCGATGGGTCTGCGCGAGGACGACGACCGATGAGCTGGACGTTCGTGTTCGTTCTGGCCGGGGCCGCGTACGCCTTCAAGTTCCTCGGCCTCGTGGTGGTCGGCGGTCGGACTCTTCCCCCGGCCCTCGACCGGTGTCTCGCCCTCATCCCGTCGGCGTTGATCGCGGCGATCACCGTGGCCAACACCTTCGGGAACGGTCAGCACCTGCAGATCGACGCTCGTGCCGCCGGTGTCGGGGTGGCCGTGGTCGCCGCGTGGCGCCGACTCCCGCTGATCGTCGTCATCGTGCTCGGTGCGGCGGCGACGGCCGTCGTACGCGCCCTGACCTGACGAGACCGATCCTGCGCACTGCTCGCGGGCAGTGGGAGGTCAGGACTGTTCGACGAGGCGGCGCAGGCCGCGGAGGTTGCGCCGCCAGATCGCGGCGAGGACGACCTTGCCACCGATCAGCGCACCGAGGGGTCCGCCCATCCACCACGGGAAGACGAGGGTCTCCTCCCACACGAAGCGGGTGCGGCGGCCGAGGTCGATCGGCTCGAGCGTGAAGCGGCCGGTCCCGGTGACCATGCCGATGTGGCGGACGCCCATGACGGCACCCGGCTCCCACTCGGTGATCTCCATGCGGTCGACGAGTCGGAACGGGCCAACCTTGGTGTCGCAGAGGAACTCCGTCCCGACGCCGCGGGTCTGCTCGCTCGTGAAGCGGATGGCGACGGCGTCGTGCATCCAGTCGACGTGGCGTTCGACGGGCTCGACGATCTCCCAGACGCGGGCAGGGGTCGCGTCGATGTCGATGGCGACGCGAATGCCGGGCATCAGGCTTCGACGCTGACCTTGCGGAGCTGCTCGGCAGCGAACTCCGGCGGGATGATGTTGATCATCACTCCCGTACCCCGCTCGAAACCGGCCGTGGTGATCAGCTTCGGGAAGAGGTGCACGTGCCAGTGGTACGAGCCGCTGTAGTGGTGCGGCGCCGTGTGGAACACGAGGTTGTAAGCGAGGTCGCCGTGCACCTCCGAGAGGGCGAGGAGCGAGTCGCGGATCGCCACACCGACGCCCTGAAGCGTGTCCTGGCTGCTGTCGGTGAGATGCAGGTCGTGGCTGCGCGGGATGATCAGCAACTCGTAGGGCGAGCCAGCCCAGTAGGGGCTGACGGCGACGACCTGCTCGTTGGCGAAGATCACGCGGTTGCCGTCGACGAGCTCGGCCTCGATGGTGGCGCACAGGATGCAGCCGCCCTCGAACCGGGAGAACGCACGCTGCTCCTCGAGGATCTCGCCCGGGACGAACGGGAGACCGAGCAGCTGGCCGTGGGGATGTGCCAGCGACGCCCCGGCCTCGCGACCGTGGTTGATGATCGCCTGCGTGTAGCGCACGTTCGGGGTGTTGGCGTGCTGCTGCAGACGACGGCTGAGCATCTGCATCATCTGACCGGCGTCGTCGTCGGAGATCTGATGGCCGCCACCGTGGTGGTCGGTCGTGTACACGAACACCTCGTGGATGCCGCTGGCCTCGGCCTCGACGTGGACCGGGCCGAGGTGGTGCACGGCGAAGGGCTCGTCACCGTCGAACGCCGGGTACAGGTTGGGGATGACCCGCATCCGCCACTGGCCGCCTTCGTCGAGCGTCTCGAGAGCGGGGAGGGTGGCCTCCTCGTTGCCGGGGCAGAACGGGCAGGGGCGGTTCGGCTCGGCCTCGACCTGGGTCGACCGGGGCGCGAAGTCGGTCGGTCGCTGGGCGCGATCGGCGACGATGGTCACCCAGCGGCCGGTGAGGGGATTGAGACGGAGCTGACTCACAGTGAGGCCAGCCTACGACCACTGTCGGGCACGTGAGTGGACGGGCGGCATGTTCGGTGAAATGTCACGTCCGTTTCCACGACGTTCCACCCGCCGTCCCACCCTGGTTCGGGCGGTGCGTCGCAGGTCAGGGGCGTCGGTAGACCGAGACGTGGCGACTCGCGGCGTCGTCGAACGCGGAGCGGTCCATCCCGGCCCAGCGGTGCTCCAGGACGAGCCCCGCAGCGATCGCCATCGCGTCGAGCTGCGAGGGTGTCGCCCAGTGGATGCTCCACGGGCGGAGCCGGACGCCACCTGCCTCGGTGAACTCGACGAACTGGCCCTCAGCGCGCTGGGCGTCGGGATCGCTGCGCGAGACGCTGAGCACGACCCGGTCGGCGGCGAGCGAGCGCAGGGTGATGTCCGACGCGGCGGCGTCGGCGGCCGGGACGAACGCCTCGACGAGGAACCTGCCCTCGGGGGCGAGTCGCTCGGCGATGGCACGGAACGCTGCTGTCTGGCGTTCCTCCCCGTGGAGGGCGAAGAAGGTGTTGTAGGCGACGAAGACGAGCGAGAACGGGCCGTCGGGCAGCCCCTCGACCATGTCGCCGAGCCGGGTGACGACCCGCTCACCGCCGGGCTTGCCGGTGAGCCTGTCGAGCATCGCAGGGCTGGTGTCGACCCCGGTCACGGTGACGCCGTCGTGCCCGGCGGCTGCAGCACTCGCGGCGAGCGGAACCGCGATCCGCCCCGTTCCCACGCCGAGTTCGAGGATCGGACCGTTTCCCGCGAGATCGAGCAGGGTCGCCACCACGGCGTCGACGTCGTCGAGGTCGGCGTACCAGTCGTCGTAGACGTCGGCCATCGCCTCGCCGTAACTGGTGTCGTCGTACCCGCGCACCCCGTCATTGTCGCTGGTGCGCCGCCGTCAGCCAAGACGACCGCGGGTGAATAGCCTGACCCCGTGGACCGGATCACCTACCTCGACCATGCGGCGACCACGCCGATGCGTCAGGAGGCGGTCGAGGCGATGCGGCCCTACTTCGACGTGCAGTACGCCAACCCGTCGGGTTCGCACCGATTCGCCCGGGCGGCCCGTGCCGCCATCGACGACGCCCGTGAGTCGGTGGCTGCGGTCATCGGGTGCGACGCGGGCGAGGTCGTGTTCACGGGCGGCGGGACGGAATCCGACAACACGGCCGTCCTCGGAGCAGTGGCCCGACACGGTGGCACCGCCGCGTGTCCGGCGGTCGAGCACCACGCCGTGCTCGAGTGCGTCTCGATGCTCGATGGCCTCGTGGTGGGGGTCGATGCTGCCGGCAGCGTGCGCCTCGACCTTCTCGAGGAGATGCTGTCAGCGCGACCCGATGTCCGGGTCGTGAGCGTGATGGCCGTCAACAACGAGGTCGGTACGGTCACCGATCTGGCGGACGTCGCCTCCGTGGTCCGCCGTTCCGCCCCGCAGGCGCTGCTGCACACCGATGCGGTGCAGGCCGCGTCGTGGACCGACCTGCGCACCGTCACGCCTCACGTCGACATGCTCTCGCTCTCGGCCCACAAGTTCGGCGGTCCGAAGGGTGTCGGAGTACTCGTGTGCCGACGCGGTGTCGTGGTCGAGCCTCGCCTGGTGGGCGGCGGTCAGGAGCGCGAGCGGCGCAGTGGCACCCACAACGTGGCCGGCATCATCGGTACGGCCGTGGCGCTCGCGGCGGCCGATCGCGAGCGCGACGACGAGCGGGTCCGCATCGGTGCGTTGCGCGACTCGTTGGTCGACGAGATCACCGGACGTCTCGACGATGTCGTCGAGACGGTCCCGCGCGATCGCAAGGTCGCCGGTTCGGCACACATCTGCATCGACGGGATCGAGAACGAGGCCCTCCTGTTCCTGCTCGACGAGGCCGGCGTGTGTGCGAGCGCGGCCTCTGCGTGTGCTGCCGGAGCGATGGAGCCGAGCCACGTGCTGGCCGCGATGGGTGTGCCTCGTGAGCGCGCCTCCGGAGCGCTCCGTCTCACCCTCGGTCGGACGACGACGGAAGGCGACGTCGAGCTCGGTGCTGCTGCCGTGGTCGACGCCGTCGTCCGGCTCCGACGGGGTCGGTCGTGAAGGTCCTCGTCGCGCTCAGTGGTGGCGTCGACTCGTCGGTCGCGGCCGCCGAACTCATCGCAGCCGGACACGAGGTCGTCGGGATCACGATGCGGCTGTGGGGCGGGGAGAGCGACACGGGCTGTTGCTCGATCGCCGACGTCGACGATGCCCGTCGTGTGGCCCAGCAGTTGGGGATCGACCATCTGGTGTTCAACTTCACCGAGGACTTCGATCGGCACGTCGTCGAGCCGTACGTCGAGGCGCACCGTCAGGGGATCACTCCGAACCCGTGCATCGAGTGCAACCGGCACCTCAAGTTCGACAGGCTCGCCGAGCGTGCCGACCTGCTCGGGTTCGACGCGGTGGCCACCGGTCATCACGCCCGAATCGTGTATCACGACGGTCTGCCGTGGGTGGGGAGGGGTGTCGACGAGGCCAAGGACCAGAGCTATGTCGTGCACATGCTTCCCGGCCGCGAGCTCGCACGGACGCTGTTCCCGATCGGCCACCTCACCAAGGCCGAGGTGCGCGCCCGGGCCACCGCACTCGGACTCAGGACGGCGGCCAAGCCCGACAGCCAGGACGTCTGCTTCATCACCCACGAGGGTGGCCGCGAGCGCTTCCTCGGCGACCGCATCCCGTTCCGCCGGGCGACCGTCGTCGACGTCGCGACAGGGGAGCACGTGGGAGAGGTCGATGCCGTCGAGATGGTGACGGTCGGACAGCGTCGTGGCCTCGGCCTCCCGGGTGGCGGGCCCAAGCAGTTCGTCGTCGCGATCGACCACGAGGCGGCAGTGGTCTCCGTGGGTGACGAGTCGTTGCTCTCGACGGTGACGACCGAGGTCGGCGCCACGACGTGGCCGTACCTCGCTCCGGCCGAGGGCAGCGTCGTCGAGGCGTTGGTGCAGTGCAGCGCTCACGGCGAGGCCATGCCGGCACGTGTGCGCGTCGGCGTCCGCGGGAGTGCCGAGGTCGAGTGGGACGAGCCGCACCGGATCGTGTCGCCCGGACAGACGGTGGTCTTCTACGACCTCGACGGCGACCGGGTTCTCGGCGGCGCTGTCGTGCAGCCACCCCGCCGCGGCTGACGCTGTCGTCGGGAGGTCAGCCCACCGGGAGTCGGGCGGCCGCCATGGCCCGCAGCGCTCGCCCCGGACGGCTCGGTGCCACCAGGTACGACTGGAGGTGGATCGCCCGACCCTGGGGGTGCTCGCTGCTCGCAGGGAACACGGCGAGGGTCATGTCGCGCAGGACAACCTCGATCAGGTGCCCGGCCGCGGGGCCGGAGAGGTCGGCCGCCTCGGTGTCGGCGGGAGCGAGTCCGACGCGGGCGACCTCGGGTCGCTGGACCATGAGCGTCTCGCCGAGGACGAGGGAGTCGTGCAGGACGACACCGGCCGGCACGATCACGAGCCAGCGGCGAGCGAGGCGCTGGTAGCGGGGGAAGAGGGCGACGCCGATCGCCACCGAGACCACCGCGAGGACGATGCCGACGACCCACGACGACCTCGCGAGGAGTGCCACGCCGGCCACGGTGCACGAGGCCCATGCGATCCAGCTCACCACCATCGGGACGAGCACCGCGACGGGGGCGCGCAGCGGGAAGCGCTGTTCGCTCCCGTAGGCCGACCCCTGCACCATGACGGAGGCGAAGTCGGCCGAGAGGAACGTGCCCACGGCGCCGAGCGACGCCACGAGGAACCCTGCACCCCATGCGGTGTCGGCGCCGGCCAGGAGGGTCGCGACGGCGAGAGCGACGGTGAGCGGTGTCGCGAGTCGGACCGCCGTGAGCCCGGTCGGCGAGGGAACGACGAGAGCGAGGAGGGTCGCGGCCACCAACACCCACCACAGGGCGGGGACGATGATGCGTGCGGCCGGGTCGGCACCGTCGAGTGACTGGTCGACGGCGACGGCGCCCGTCAGGGCGGTT
Organism: Actinomycetota bacterium; assembly: GCA_041156905.1. Lineage (GTDB taxonomy): Bacteria > Actinomycetota > Acidimicrobiia > Acidimicrobiales > Ilumatobacteraceae > UBA668. The sequence continues at coordinate 8,079 of JBEBDM010000193.1, forward strand.
GCCGCCCACACGACGCGGGCTCCCCAGGCGATGAGCGGGGAGCGGGTGGGCAGTGACGGAGCAGTGGTAGCGGCAGTACTCACGGTGAGGTCACGGTACCGCTTCGTCGCCGGAGTCCGCGTCGTGGGACGATACGAGGGTGCAGCGGAACGGGATGC
>JBEBDM010000194.1:0-4220 GCA_041156905.1 Actinomycetota bacterium
CCTCGGTGCGCGTCGTTGTGCTGCCCGGGGTGTGGAAGATGAGCATGCCGGTGCGGACGAAGCGCACCATGCCGTCGGGATCGGAGCAGCCGAGGTGACCGGCCCAGTCGTTCCACATCGCCGCGGCCTCCCACGCCGCGAGCACGGCGGGCAGGGTCGAGTAGCTGAAGCGGATGATCGAGACCGACGAGCTCGTGGATCCGGCGCCCGGGGCAGGGCCCATGTCGACGACGATCACCTTGCGACCCGTACGGGCCAACTCGAGGGCGACCGAACTCCCGATCACGCCCGCGCCGATCACGATCGCGTCGGCCTGCGACTCCACCTGACTCGTCATGGCGAGCACACTAACGATGGACGGTACGGTCGTACCACCGACCAAAGTCCCGGGGTCAGCCGAGGACGGCGCCGAACAGGTTGCCCACCACGATCGTGGCGGCCATCGCCGCGATGCCGCCGAGGAGGACCCGGGCCATCGGACGAGGGGCAGGAGCGCCACCGAGGCGGGCGCCGGTGTAGCCGAGCACGGCAAGGCTCAGGATCGAGACGATGACGATCGCCACCATCCGGATCCCGTCGCCAGCCACTGCAGCAGCCACGAGCGGGATACCGGCGCCGACGGCGAAGGCGGCCGCGCTCGAGCCAGCGGCCTGCAACGGCCGGGCCAGTTCGTCCGGGGAGATGCCGAGTTCGTCGCGGAGGTGGGCGCCGAGCGCGTCGTGCGCCGTGAGTTCGGCGGCCACCTGCTCGGCCAGGCCACGGGAGAGCCCACGGGCCTGGTAGATGCCCACGAGTTCCTCGAGTTCGTGCTCGTGCTGGGTCTCGAGCTCGAGGGTCTCCTTGGCGATGTCGCTGCGCTCGCTGTCGCGCTGCGAGGCGACGCTCACGTACTCGCCGAGCGCCATCGAGATCGCTCCCGCCACCAGTCCGGCGATTCCCGCCGTCAGGATCGCGTCCCGGCCCGAGTCGGCCGCGGCGACACCGAGCAGCAGGGCGGCCGTGCTGACGATGCCGTCGTTGGCACCGAGGACCATCGCCCGCAGCCAACCGATCCGGTGACCGAAATGTCCCTCGCTGTGACGCACCACCCCAGCCTACCGACGCCCGTCGGGGGCCCAGCTGTGGAGCACCCGGTGATAATTGGCACGTTCGTAGACCTGCGGGTCGGGGACGTTGCCCCGGCTGACACTCCCCCGCAGTTGGTCGACCGAGTCGTAGTCGCGGTCGGTCATCCACTCACGCACGAACCGCTCCATCGTCGCGATGTACTCGGGCCCGTGTCGGAGAAGCGCACTGGTCGTCATCACGACGTCCGCACCTGCCAACAGGAGCTTGAGGACCTCTGCCCCGTCGTGCACACCGGAACTCGCGGCGAGCGAGAGACCGACCTCCCCGTGGAGGGCAGCGATCCAGTGGAGCGAGAGGCGGGCCTCCGCCGGTGCGCTCAGCACCAGGAGGGGAACCACGTCGAGCGTGTCGAGGTCGATGTCGGGCTGGTAGAGCCGGTTGAACAGCACCACCCCGTCGACACCGACCTCCTGCAGGCGGACCACGAGATGGCCCAGCGCCGTGAACCACGGAGCGAGCTTCACCGAGAGCGGGACGGAGACCTCCGCGCGGACCTCCTCGACGAGCTCGACGTAGCGCCGCTCGACCGTTGCCGCATCGATCTTGGTGTCGACGATCACGTCGTACAGGTTCAGTTCGATCGCGCTCGCTCCCGCCTGCTCGAGATAGCGGGCGTACCGCACCCACCCACCGGGGCTGACCCCGTTGAGGCTGGCGATGACCGGGATCGCCACGGCAGCGCGGGCCTTCTCGAGCATCGAGAGGTACTGCTCGGGGCCGACCGACGGGAGGTCGAGAGGGGGAAGGAACCCGGACGCCTCCCCGAACGACTCCGCACCCTGTTCATAGGCGGCACCGACCGCGAACGACTCGTGCTCGATCTCCTCTTCGAACAACGACGGGAGCACCATCGCCCCCGCGCCGGCATCCTCGATGCGTCGCCACATGGCCGGGTCGCGGGTGAGCGGGCCTGCCGAAGCGACGATCGGGCTGCGCAGGTCGAGTCCGAGATAGCGGGTCCGGAGGTCGGTCATGGTTCTTCCTCCGTGTCGTCGAGGGTCGTGTTCCCGGCATGGCCGGGCGCAGGACGATGGACGTCCTGCAGCTGCGAGTAGTGGCTCCAGCGGGTCGTCACGTCGTCCTGTGCCAGCCCACCGAGTTCGGCCGCCCGTTCCGGGTCGGCACGGGTCAGCATCGAGAACCTCGCCTCGGTCGACGTGAACTCGTGGTACGGAACGCTCGGCTCGGCACTGTCGAGGTGGAACGGCTGGGCGTCGCCGTCGGGTGACGGCTGGTAGCGGTACAGCGGCCAGTGCCCGCTCTGGACAGCGAGCTTCTGCTGGGTCATCGAACGGCTCATGTCGAAACCGTGGGCGATGCAGGTGCTGTAGGCGATCACGAGCGACACGCCGCGGTGCGCCTCGGCCTCCAGGAGGGCCTTCACGGTCTGTACGTCGCTCGCTCCGAGGGCGACCTTCGCCACGTACACGTCGCCGTACGACATGGCCTCGAGTCCGAGGTCCTTCTTCATGATCCCCTTGCCGCTCGCCGCGAACTTGGCGACCGCACCACGCGGCGTCGCCTTCGAGGCCTGGCCGCCCGTGTTGGAGTACACCTCCGTGTCGAGCACGAGGATGTTCACGTCGCGACCACTCCCGAGGACGTGGTCGAGACCTCCGGCCCCGATGTCGTAGGCCCAGCCGTCACCACCGACGATCCACACGCTGCGTCGGACGAGAGTGTTGGCGAGGTCGACGAGTCGCGTCGCACGGGGATCATCGATCGTCCGTGCCACCGTCACGAGCGCCTCGACCCGGTCTCGCTGGGCGCGGATGCCGGCCTCGTCGCCGTCGTCGACGTGCTCCAGCAACTCGTCGAGCGCCGCCGACCCGAGGGAGGCGGTCAGCGACGGTCGGAGGGATTCGAGAGCGTCGAGTGCCGCATGTCGCTGGGCCTCGACGGCCAGCCGGATCCCGAGCCCGAACTCGGCGTTGTCCTCGAACAGGCTGTTCGCCCACGCAGGTCCGCGCCCGTGCTCATCGACGGCGTACGGGGTGGTCGGGAGGTTGCCTCCGTAGATGCTGCTGCATCCCGTGGCGTTGGCGATGATCGCGTGGTCGCCGAACAACTGGGTCAGGAGCTTGATGTAGGGCGTCTCCCCACAGCCCGCGCACGCTCCCGAGAACTCGAAGAGCGGCCGGCGCAGCTGACTGGTCTTCACCGACGCCGGGTCCCACAGCGAGGGGTCGGCCGACTCCACGTCGAGGAACGACGCCCATCGCTCTCGTTCGACGTCGGCGACCTCCGACCACGGTCGCATGTTGATGCTCTTGCGCTTCACCGACGACTTGTCGTGCGCCGGACACGCCTGAACGCACACGCCGCAACCCGTACAGTCGTCGGGCGAGACCTGGACCGTGAGCAACATCCCCGGCACCTCACGGCTGCGGAACTCCTTGTGCGGCAATCCGTCGTGACCGTCGAGCGCGGACGGCGCATAGGCCTTGAGCCGGATCGCCGCGTGAGGGCACACGATCGCGCACTTCCCGCAGTCGATGCACAGGTCGGGCTCCCACACCGGGACCTCGAGCGCGATCGCCCGCTTCTCCCATTGCGACGTGGCAGTGGGGAAAGTCCCGTCGGGAGGGAGGGCACTCACCGGCAACAGGTCGCCCTCGCCCGCGAGCATGCGGGCCGTGATGCGCTGGACGAAGTCGGGAGCGGCCACACTGACCGCCGGGTGACGATGACGGTCCGCGGTCACTGAGTCGCCCACCGGTACTGCGACGAGGTGGGAGAGCGACGCCCTGACGGCGGCGAGGTTGCGTTCGACCACCGACTCGCCACGGGGTCCGTACGAATGACGGATCGCGTCCTCGAGCGCAGCCACCGCCTCGTCGTGCGGGAGCACTCCCGACAGCGAGAAGAAGCAGGCCTGCATCACCGTGTTGATGCGGCCGGGGATTCCCGCCTCGCGTGCCACGGAGGCCGCATCGACCGCCCACAGCGAGAGGCCCTTGGCGACGATGTGGCCCTGCACCTCGGCAGGCAGCTTGTCCCACACCTCGTCGGCCGGGTGGGGTGAGTTGAGCAGGACCGTGGCACCGCGGTCAGCGATGGCCAGCGGGTCGAGCGTCTCGAGAAGGCCCCAC
>JBEBDM010000195.1:0-13709 GCA_041156905.1 Actinomycetota bacterium
AGCGGTAGGCGGCCGGCACCGTGTCGAGGAGATCGGCAGGGAGCTCGGACAACAGGCCAGCGCTCTCCACGGCGCCGAGCGCACCGGCGTCCTGGGAGAAGAACACGTCGGCGGGGCTGGCGTCACCCTCGGTGAGCAACTGGGCGGCCAGTTCGCCGCTGTCTCCGGCGCGGAGTTCGACGGCGATCCCGGTCTCGGCGGTGAACTGGTCGAGCAGCGGGCCGACGAGTTCCTCGCTGCGACCGCTGTACACGGTGAGGGTGGTGCCCGGAGCGATCGTGCCGCTGGTGTCACCGGTCGAGGCCTCGTCACCACCGCAGGCGGCGAGCACGAGCAGGGCCGCAAGGCCTGCGGTGAATGTCCGTCCACGGCGGCGACCGGTGGATGGCGATTGGGGGTCGTTGCGGGGGGTCAAGGGAACTCCTCTGTCGTAGTGTTAGGTGCACCTTACACGAGCGTGGCAGATTTGTAAAGCATACCTAACAAATCTCTTGGAGTGGCCGGGTCGGATGATGCGACCGTGTGCGTCGGGCGGGAGGTTGTGAAATAATGCAGAAAATTTCACAGCCCTCCACACGCCTCCCGGAGATCCCTCATGTCGAACCTTCCCGAGCGCAGCCGAGTCGTCATCGTCGGTGGCGGCATCGTCGGATGCAGCGTCGCCTATCACCTCGCGCTGCGCGGGGTCACCGACGTCGTCGTGCTCGAGCGCAAGCAGCTCACCTGCGGCACCACCTGGCACGCCGCGGGCCTCGTTGGTCAGCTCCGCGCCACCCACAACCTCACCCGTCTGGCGCAGTACACGACCAACCTCTTCGCCACCCTCGAGGAGGAGACCGGGCAGGCCACCGGATTCCAGCAGCGCGGCTCGGTCAGCGTCGCCCCGAACGAGGAGCGCTTCGAGGAACTCAAGCGCGGTGCGTCGATGGCGCGGGTGTTCGGACTCCCGGTCGACATCATCACGCCGGCCGACATCAAGGCGCTCGTGCCGCTCGCCAATGTCGACGACATCGTCGGCGGTGTGCACCTCCCCGGTGACGGTGTCACCAACCCGATCGACACGACGCAGGCTCTCGCCAAGGGCGCTCGTTCGCGTGGCTGCATCATTCGGGAGAACACGCGCGTCGACCAGATCATCGTGCGTGACGGCCGCGCCGTCGGCGTCGCCTACACCGCCGAGGATGGCAACGGGAACGTGATCGGCAGCGGCGAGATCATGGCCGACGCCGTCGTCAACGCCGCAGGGATGTGGGGGCGCGAACTCGGCGACCAGGCCGGTGCCGTGGTCCCGCTCCACGCGGCCGAGCACTTCTACATCGTGACCGAGGGCATCGAGGGCATCTCGCCGACGATGCCCGTGCTGCGCGACCCCGAGGGATGCGGCTACTTCAAGGAGGACGCCGGCAAGCTCCTCGTCGGCTGGTTCGAGCCGGTCTCGAAGCCGTGGGGCATGACCCAGCGTGGTGGCCGCAGCGGGATCCCCGAGGAGTTCTGCTTCACCTCGCTGCCGGCCGACTACGAGCACATCGCCCCGCTGATGGAGTCGGCCGCGAACCGCATGCCCGTGGTCGCCGAGACGGGCATCCGTCTGTTCTTCAACGGCCCCGAGAGCTTCACGCCCGACGACCGTTACCTGCTCGGCCCGTCGCCCGACGTGAAGGAGCTGTACATGGCGTGCGGCTTCAACAGCATCGGCATCCAGTCGTCCGGTGGCGCGGGCAAGGTGCTCGCCGACTGGATCATCGACGGTCGTCCGCCGATGGATCTCTGGGACGTCGACATCCGGCGCGTGATGCCGTTCCAGCGCAACCGCAACTACCTGCACGACCGCACCGTCGAGTCGCTCGGTCTGCTCTACGCGATGCACTGGCCCTTCCGTCAGCCAGAGACCGCTCGTGGTGTGCGCAAGTCGGTGCTGCACGATCGTCTGGCCGCACGCGGCGCCTGCTTCGGCGAGGTCGCCGGATGGGAGCGTGCCAACTGGTTCGCCCCCGAGGGTGTCGAGGCTGCCTACGAGTACACCTACGGCAAGCAGAACTGGTTCCCGTACTCGGGTGAGGAGCACGTCGCCGTGCGCGAGGCCGTCGGCATGTTCGACCAGTCGTCGTTCGGCAAGTTCCTCCTCGAGGGTCCCGACGCGATGGCCGTGCTCAACCGGGTGTGCTGCAACGACGTCGACGTGCCGGTGGGTCGTCTCGTCTACACGCAGTGGCTCAACGAGCGCGGCACCATCGAGGCCGACCTCACGATCACCCGCGAGGCGCACGATCGTTATCTCGTGGTGACGGCTGCGGCGACCCAGGTGCGCGACTTCCAGTACCTGAAGGACAGCATCCCGGCCGATGCGCGCTGCGTCGCTGTCGACATCACCTCGTCAATGGCGGTGCTCAACGTGCAGGGCCCGCGTTCGCGCGACCTGCTGCAGTCGCTCACCACCGACGATCTCTCGAACGAGGCCTTCCCGTTCGGGACCTCGCAGGTGATCGACCTCGGGTACTCGCGTGTGCGCGCGAGCCGCGTCAGCTACGTGGGCGAACTCGGCTTCGAGCTGTACATCCCCACCGAGTTCGCCCAGAACGTGTTCGACGTGATCGTCGAGGCGGGTGCGGCGTACGGGCTTCGTCTCGCCGGCTACCACGCGCTCAACTCACTGCGTATGGAGAAGGGCTACCGCCACTGGGGTCACGACATCTCGCCCGACGAGAACCCGATCGAGGCCGGTCTGTCGTTCTGTGTCGCCTGGGACAAGCCGGGTGGGTTCGTCGGCCGCGAGGCGCTCCTGGCGGCCAAGGCCGCACCGGTGCACCAGCGCCTGGCGCAGTTCGCCCTGCTCGACAGCGATCACATGCTGTACCACAACGAGCCGATCTGGCGCGACGGTGTTCTCGTCGGTCGTGTCACGTCCGGCATGTTCGGTCACACCGTCGGTGTGTCGCTCGGCATGGGCTACGTCTCCAACGACGGGCAGCCGGTGTCGCGTGAGTGGGTGCTCGAGGGCACCTACGAGATCGAGATCGCCGGAGAGCGTGTTCCGGCCCGTGTCTCGATGGCGCCGTTCTACGATCCCAAGAGCGAGCGGACCCGCTCGTAGTCCGCAGCGGCGGCACATCGGGCAGACTGGCCACATGGCGATCAGGGCGCTCAGTTCGGCACGGGAGGCGACGTCGGCAGGGTCCGGCGACACGCCCCTCGACGTCGACGGTGCGCACATCGGGAGTCGCGTGCGCGAACTGCGCAAGGCGCACGGTCGGACCCTCAGTGACGTCGCGTCGGCGGTCGGCATCTCGGTGTCGTACCTGAGCCAGATCGAACGCGACGTCTCGCGCCTGCCCATCGGCATGCTCAAGAAGATCGCCGACGAGCTCGGCGTGCACATGAACTGGTTCTTCCACTCCGCCGCCCCCGGCCCGGAGGACGAGCGCGATGTCGTGGTGCGCGCCGCGAACCGCCGCAACCTGACCTTCACCGGACTCGGCATCACCGAGGAGTTGTTGTCGCCGAACCTCTCCGGCCCGCTCGAGGTGCTGATCAGCACGATCCATCCCGGCGCCGACAGCGAGTACTACACGCACGAGGGCGCCGAGGCTGGTCTCGTCATGGAGGGGACCCTCGACCTGTGGGTCGGGGAGCGTCACTTCGTCCTCGGCAAGGGCGACAGCTTCGCGTTCCCCAGCACCGACCCGCATCGCTGCCTCAACCGTGGCACGCGTCCGGTGAAGGTGCTCTGGGTCATCACCCCGCCGCACTACTGACGGTCGGCTCAGAGCGCTGGTGTCAGCCCAGTTGAGAGTGGAGCCAGTCGCGTAGCGCTACCACGGCGGGCTGATCGGCACGCTCGGTGCGGCACACGAGGAACCAGCGACGCTCCTGCGGGATGACCGTGGGGAACGGCGTGGCGAGTCGGCCGGAGCGAAGATCGGAGGCGACGAGGAACTCGGGCACGACGGCGACGGCCTGTCCGTCAGCAGCCGACTCGAGGGCGAGGAGGTACGAGTCGACGCTCGTCGTGCTGAGCGGGGCATCGGCGAGCCCGGCGGCTGCGAGCCATGCGTCGCACTCGTCGGGGGCGGTGTACAGGCGGACGAACGGGAGGTCGCCGGCGACCGCGCGCTCGGCAGCGGACGGGGCGCACACGGCGACGAGGGTGGAGTCGAAGAGGTGGGTGGCGTGGTGCCCGGCGGGAGTCGGCTGCGAGGTGCACACGAGGGCGACGTCGCTCTCGTCGGCGGCGAACTCCCAGTCGATGTGGCTCGTGTTGAGCCGGACCCTGATGCCGGGGTGGGCGTCGTGGAACGAATGCAGCCGGGGGATCAGCCAGCGCACGGCGACGGTCACGTACACCTGGAGGTCGAGGTCGCGCGACGGCGCTCCCATGGTGACGAGCGACGTGCCCTGCGTGATCCGCTCGAAGGCCTCGCGCACGTAGGGGTGGTAGAGGGCACCGGCGTCGGTGAGGGCGACTCGGCGGCTGGTGCGCACGAACAGGGCGACACCGAGACGGCGTTCGAGGTCGGCGATCTGGTGGCTGACGGCCGACTGGGTGACGCTGAGTTCCTCGGCGGCACCGCGGAAACTCAGGCGGCGGGCGACGGCGTCGAAGGCGCGCAGTGCAGCGAGGGGAGGAAGGTCCACGGTGAGATGATAGATGAGAACTGTTCATCAATCGATGAGGAATCGTCCGCTTCCCGTGTGCATCGGTGCAGGTCATCGGGTGAGAGAATGAGCCGTCCCTGTCGTGAAGGAGCCAGTCGATGACCGACGTTCAGTCAGCACCCGCCGCCCGCCGTGGAGGCCGTGAGGCCCGCCGTGCGATGCGCGCCGCCCCGCTCGCCGCCGACGTGCGTCCTGTCAACCCGGGCATGGAGGGCGGCCGCTACAAGGTACTCACCGACGCCGAGGTCCTCCGGATCCACACCGCCGCGCTCGACGTGCTCGAGAACATCGGCCTCGCCGACGCCATCCCGTCGTGCATCGAGCTGCTCACCGCCAAGGGCGCATGGCTCGACGACCTCGGTCGCCTCCGCTTCCCGCGTGCGCTGATCGAGGACACCCTCGCCATCGCCGGCCGCCACTTCCCGCTGCACGCCCAGGACCCGAAGTACGACATGGAGCCGTGGGGCCGCAAGGTGTACTACGGCACCGCCGGAGCTGCTGTCACCATCGTCGACCCGGTGACGGGTGAGTACCGCGAGAGCACCGCACAGGACTGCTTCGACATCGCCCGTCTCGTCGACACGATGGACAACATCCACTTCTACCAGCGCTCGGTGGTCCCCCGCGACCTGCCCGACCCGGCGGAGATGGACATCAACACCTGCTACCTGAGCGTGGCCGGCACCACCAAGCACGTGGGTACCTCGTGGGTGCACCCCGATCACCTCAAGGCCTCGCTCCAGATGCTCCACCACATCGCCGGTGGCGAGAAGAAGTGGCGTGAGCGTCCGTTCGTCAGCCAGTCGAACTGCTTCGTCGTCCCGCCGCTGAAGTTCGCCGCCGATGCCTGCAAGTGCCTCGAGGTGGCGGTCGAGGGCGGCATGCCCGTGCTGCTCCTCTCGGCTGGTCAGGCTGGAGCGACCGCCCCTGCGGCCCTCGCCGGATCGCTCGTGCAGGAGGTCGCCGAAGTGCTGGCCGGTCTCGCGTACGTCAACGCGATCAAGCCCGGTGCGCCGGCGATCTTCGGTCTGTGGCCGTTCGTCAGCGACCTCCGCACCGGCGCGATGTCGGGTGGCAGCCCCGAGCAGGCGCTGCTCTCGTCGGCCTGCGCGCAGATGGCCCACTTCTACGACCTCACCGGTGGCACGTCGTCGGGTATCAGCGACGCCAAGATGCCCGACGTCCAGGCCGGTGCCGAGAAGGGCTACAACCACGCCCTCGTCGGTAACGCCGGTGCCAACCTGATCTACGAGTCGGCCGGCATGCACGCCAGCCTCCTGGGCTTCTCGCTCGAGGGCGTCGTGCTCGACAACGACGTCATCGGTTCGTGCCTGCGCACGATCAAGGGCATCGAGATCAACGACGACACGCTGTCGCTCGACGTGATCCGCGCTGCGGTCATCGGAGGTCCGGGTCACTACCTCGGTTCGGCGCAGACGCTCGAGATCATGCAGACCGAGTACATCTACCCGGCCATGCACGACCGCCTCAGCCACAAGGAGTGGGCCGAGCTCGGTCGTCCGAAGGTCCTCGACCGTGCGATCGCCAAGGTCCAGGACGTGCTCGCCACGCACTACCCGAGCCACATCCCCACCGAGATCGACGACCTCATCCGCGCCGAACTCCCGATCCGCCTCGACCGCTCCAAGATGCGTCCCTGACACCCGACCTCCCGAAGATCTCGGTACGCATCGTCCCGGAATCCGGGACGATCTGCGCCGAGATCGGTGGGGTGGGGGTCAGGGGAGGGAGCGGACCAGGCGGCGGGTGGCGCTGACGTAGGCGATGCTGGCGGCTCCCGCGAGCATCGCGAAGATGCTGATCGCCCACTGCGCGCCGAGGGCCTCCGAGGTGAGGCCTGCCCCGAGACTGCTGAGGGTCATCACGAGCGTGGCGACGGCGAAGTCGCCGGCCATCACGCGGCCGCGCAACGAGTCGTCGGCGCGTACCTGCAGGCCGTAGGTGCTCAGGGTCCATTGGGCGCCACCACCGAGGTGGGCGAGCGAGATCGCTGCGAAGGCGAGTAGCAGGGTGGGCATCCAGGCGGCGGTCAGGTACAGGCCGCTGAACACCATGCCGGCAACGCCACACACCTGCAGGACGCGGGAGAGTCGGCCCTGCGTGAAGCGCGACGCGACGATCGGTCCGAGGCCTGCCCCGATGCCACGTGCGCCGAGGAGCAGGCCGGTCCCGCCGTCGCCCCAGCCGAAGACCTCGGTGGCCAGCACGGGTAACTGGCTCACGGTGCCGGCACCGATCGCGAACGTCGACTTGCTGGCGAGCAGGGCGAGGATGACGCGGTCCTTGCGGGCGTAGCGGGCCATCTCGCGCATGTCGTCGATGGGCCGCACGCGGGAGCGGTGGGCGTGGATGCGCTCCTGCATCGGCCGACGGATGAGGGCGAACAGTCCGATGGCGATGACGAACGACGCCGAGTTGGCGACGAACGAGGCGGTCCGGCCGAAGGCCTCGCTGAACACGCCACCGAGGGCGGCGCCGACGGCGAGCATGACGCCCCACGTCGAACCGAAGAGGGCTGTCGCCTTGCGGAGTTCCTCTCCGTCGCGTGCGAGGTTCGGGACACCGGCGTCGATGCACGGCTTGACGAACGCGGCGAGTGCGCTGATCGACCCCTGGAACAGGAACAGTGGCCAGACCCGGTCGAGCGATGCGGTGAGGAGTCCGAGTGCGGCGAGCGCCTGGAACCCGGAGATCACGACGAGCAGCCGGCGGCGGTCGTAGCGGTCGACGACGGGCCCGGCCACGGGTGAGGCGAGGAACGACGGGAGCGTGAACGAGACGTAGGCGAGCGACACGAGCAGCTCGCTGTCGGTCGCTTCCTTCACGAGGCCGGCAAGGGCCACGAACGAGAACCAGTCTCCCGTGAACGACACGACCTGGGCGATGAACAGCCAGCGCAGGTCGCGGTTCGTCCGCAGCAGTCGGAGCATCAGCGCGTCGCGTGTGAGGCGAGGAGGTGGCTGATGCAGGCGGTGACGCGTCGTGCGGTGGGCATGTCGAGGAACTCGTTGGGTCCGTGTGCGTTGGAGCCCGGACCGAGGGCGCCGGTGACGACGAACTGGGCCTCGGGGAACGTCTCGCCGAGCATCCCCATGAACGGGATCGACCCGCCCTCGCCGAAGGCGCGGTACGAATCACCGAACACGGCGAGCGAGGCGTCGACGAGTGCGGCCTCGAGCCAGGGCGAGAACTCGGGTGCGTTCCAACCGGGTCCGGAGTGGGCGTCGAGGAACTCGACCTTCGCTCCTGACGGCGGTGTGCCGGTGAGTGCTTCGGTCAGTGCTTCCAGGGCCCCCTCGTGATCGCAGGTCGGTGGAAGGCGCACGCTGAGCTTGAACGAGGTGTGCGGACGCAGCACGTTGCCGGCCCGACCGACGTCGGGCATGCCGTGGGCGCCCGTGTAGCTCACGGCGGGCCTCCACGTCTGCGCGAGGAGTTGCTCGACGGGGTCGGTCTCCATCGGCACGACCTCGTCGTGGATCCACGGGAAGTGGTCGCCGATGGTGAACTCTGACGCGGTCTGCTCGATCTGGGCGCGTCGGTCGGGAGGGATGTCGACGTGCAGGCGCGGGAGAAGGACGCGGCCTGTCTCGGCGTCCTCGATGCGATCGAGGAGTTGGCGCACGACGCGGAAGGTCGAGGGCACGACGCCGCTCGCCTCGCCGCTGTGGACGCCCTCGCGCAGGACATCGACCCGCAGGACGCCGCCCGCGAGGCCGCGCAGTGATGTGGTGATCCACAGCCGCTTGTCGTCCATGCAGCCGCTGTCGAGGCACACGACGAGCGTGGGGCTGCCGATGCGGCCGGCGAGTGCCTCGATGTACACGGGAAGGTCGGGGCTGCCGCTCTCCTCACTGGCCTCGATCAGCACGATGCACCGAGCGTGGGGGAGCCCTTCGCGCTGTATCGCCTCGATGGCCGTGAGGGCGGCATACGCCGCGTACCCGTCGTCGGCACCACCGCGGCCGTAGAGCCGCTCACCCTCGACCACCGGCGTCCACGGGCCGAGTCCCTCGCGCCAGCCGGTCATCTCGGGCTGCTTGTCACAGTGGCCGTAGAGCAGGACGGTGTCGCTGGGGGCAACGGTCGACTGCTCGGGCCGGAACGCAGGGACCTCGCACAGGATCAGCGGTGTGCGGCCGGGGAGTTCGTGGACCTCCACCGTGAGACCGGCGATCGGCCGCGCGGCACACCACGAACGGATGTGCTCGACGGCGGTGTCGAGGAAGCCGCTGGCCTTCCAGTCAGGATCGAACTGCACCGAGACACACGGGATGCGCACGTACTCGATCAGCGACGGGAGGATGTCGTCAGCCCAGACCTGCTCGACGTGGGCGACGACGCGGCCGCTGGTGGCGGCATCGACGGGAGTGCTGCTCATCGACGGACGGCCGCCACGCGCTCGAGCGTGCGCTCGGCCTCGCGGACCATCTCGCGCACGATGTCGCCAGCGGGTGTGAGTTCGTGGATCGCGCCCACGCCCTGACCGCACGGCATGAACTCGCGTGTCGAGTCGACCTCGGTGCCCGACGGGTAGCCGAGGTGGTTGACGCCGGCCTTCATCGAGATCACGGCCTGCTCGGGGAACGGCTTCAGCTCCGACGGGTTCTTCTCGAACTGGTTGGTCCACTCGGTGCGCACGACGCGGCAGGTCTTGCCCGTGTACGCGCGGCTGATGACGGTGTCGTCCTCGCGGCTCGCGAGCAGTGCGTCCTTGTATCCGTTCACGGCGCGGGCCTCGGGCGTGGCGATGAACCGCGTCCCGATCCAGACGCCGTCGGCACCCAGGGCGAGCGATGCGGCAAGACCGCGGCCGTCGAACAGGCCACCTGCGGCGACGACCGGAACCTTGTCGCCGACCGCGTCGACGACCTGGGGCACGAGCGCGATGGTGGCGACGGTGCCGGTGTGACCGCCACCCTCGGTTCCCTGCGCGACGACGAAGTCGACCCCACTCGCGACGGCGGCCTCGGCATGGCGCACCTTGCCGCACATGCTGCCGACGAGGATGTTGTGGGCGTGGAGCTGGTCGATGATCTCGCGCGGCACGCCGAGTCCGGCCACGAAGATGCGGGCGCCACCGGCAATGACGTCGCCGACACTGCGCTCGAGCTGTCCGGGGACGGCGGTCAGCAGGTCGACGCCGAACGGCTTCGAGGTGAGCGCCTTCATGGCAGCGATCTCCTCGGGAAGTTCCTCAGCGCTCATCGTGCTGGCACCGAACGTGCCGATGCCACCGGCCTCGCTGACCGCGGCCACGAGGTGGTGGTAACTCACGCCGCCCATTCCGGCGAGCATGACGGGGTGCTCGATCTCGAGCATGTCGGTGAGGCGTGTGTGCAGGGCCATGCCCGCACCGTAGCCAAGCCCGTCACGGGCCCTGCCACCCGACAGACGCCGGTGGCGGTCGGTCAGCGGACGCCGGGGTAGGGGGCCGGGCGGCGGAGGAAGTCGCGGTGCCAGCGGCGGGGAGTGGCGAGGACGGCGCGGTGCTCGTCCTCGAACATCCAGCGCACGAAGTGTCGGCGGGTCCACGCGGTCAGGCCGACGATGCGGACAGCCCCTCGGGCCACCCACGGTCGGGCGAGGGCGCGGCCGAGCAGCAGCGACATCCGGTGGTCGGCGAGCAGGTGGGCGCGCACTGTGCGCGAGTAACGCTCGGCGACAGCGCGGGAGTCGCCACTCGGTGCGGCGAGGATCGCCTCGGCAGCGAGCCGGCCGGTGAGCAGCGCCTGGCCGATGCCCTCGCCGGTCATCACATCGGTGGCGCGTGCTGCATCGCCGACGAACAGGACCGGCCCGTGGGTCAGGGTGGCGCGGTCGATGCCGGCCGGGATCGGCCATGCCGTGTGCCGGCCCTCGGGGGTCGCCTCGGCGCCGAGCGCGGCACGGACGTGGGGTCGGTCGAGCAGGCCCGCCCAGAGGTCCTTCATCTCGCGGCCGTTGCGCGATCCGTCGCGCAACACGCCGAAACCGACGTTGGCGCGGCCGCCGGGGAGCGGGAAGCTCCACGCGTATCCGGGCAGCAGGTCGTCGTCGAACCACACGTAGAGACGATCGGCTGCGGGGCCCGTCACGTTCGAGACGTACTGGCGGAAGGCGTGCCACTCGCCCATGTATCCGTCGCCGCCGAGTCCGAGCAGTCGGCGGCTCACCGACCACATGCCGTCCGCGGCGACCAGGTGGCGCGCAGTGATCTCATGGCTCGAGCCCTCGGCATCGTCGACCAGGGCCACGACCCGCCGTTGCGGATCGGCGGCGAGGTCGTCGACCGTCAGAGACGTCAGCGAGCACCCTTCGTGCAGTGACGCACCGGCCTGACGCGCGAGCCGCACGAGCGCGTCGTCGAGCTCGCGGCGCGGGGTGGTGGCGGCATACGCACCGCCCCCGGGCATCGGGAGGTGGACCTCACGGCCGGAGGGGGAGCGGAGCCACACGTCGTGGACGGTCTGCCAGTTCGGGACGTGCTCGGGTCGGAGGCCAAGGGCGACCGTCTCGCGTAGGGCGAGTGTCGTGAGGCCGTCGCCGCAGCACTTGTCGCGCGGGAACGAGGCCTTGTCGACGACGACCACGGAGCGACCGGCCCGGGCGAGCACGATGGCGGCCGCGGCACCGGCCGGACCGGCACCGATCACGAGCACGTCGGCGGTGGGGGGAACGCTGGCGGGCACGCTCGAAGGCTAGGCCCGCTCGGCTGGGGAGCGGATGTCGTGCCCCACCTATGATCGCCCCGGTCCGGGCGCAGCCCGGCAGATCACGGAGCGAGGTACCGAGATGAGCAGGTTGTGCGAAGGTCGCGTGGCGATCGTCACCGGGGCAGGACGAGGCATCGGGCGTGAGCACGCCCTGAGCCTCGCGTCGCAGGGCGCGAAGGTCGTCGTGAACGACCTCGGTGGCAACATCGACGGCAGTGGCGGCGACCAGTCGCCGGCCGAGCAGGTCGTCCAGGAGATCAAGGGCATGGGCGGCGAGGCCGTGGCCAACGGCGACAACGTCGCCTCGTGGGAGGGCGCCCAGCGTCTCGTCAACACGGCCATCGAGACCTTCGGCGACCTCCACATCGTCGTCAACAACGCCGGCATCCTGCGCGACCGCGTGCTCGTCAACATGACCGAGGAGGAGTGGGACGCCGTCATCGCCGTGCATCTCAAGGGCACGTTCGGTCCGAGCCGTTGGGCCGCGGCCTACTGGCGTGAGCAGTCGAAGGCCGGCAAGCCGGTCTCGGGTCGCATCATCAACACGACCTCGGTCAGCGGCATCTACGGCAACCCCGGCCAGACCAACTACGGCGCCGCCAAGGCGGGCATCGCCGCCTTCACGACCATCGCCGCCCTCGAGCTCTCGCGCTACGGCGTGACGGTGAACGCCGTCGCCCCGGTGGCTCTCACCCGCATGACCGAGGGTCTCGGCCCGGCACCCGAGACCGACGAGGAGCGTGAGATGCGCTCGCCGCGCTGGATCGCCCCGATCGTCACCTGGCTCGCCAGCGAGGAGGCGGCCAACGTCACCGGTCGCGTGTTCGAGGCCAGCGGCAACGTGCTCGCCGTCGCCGAGGGCTGGGTGCGCGGCCCGCGCACGACCCCGCAGGACGACCCGACGGTGCTCGGCCCGATCGTGGCCGACCTGCTGTCGAAGGCCCGTGCCAACAGCGGCATGGACGGCGAGCCCGGCCACTGGCCGCAGGGGCGCTGACCGTCATGGCCCTCGATCCCAACGCCGTCGGAGCGGTCGGTGACGTCCGCACCATGTCGTGGACCTCGAAGGAGGCCCTCCTGTACGCGGTCGGCATCGGCGCCGGCCAGGCCGATCTCCCGTTCAGCACCGAGAACACCAAGGACACGGCCCAGGTCGTGTACCCGACGTTCGCGGTGGTCGCCGGTTCGGGCACCACGTCGGCCGGGTCGTCGGCGATGAGCCAGATCGGTTCGTTCAACTGGGCGATGCTCGTCCACGGCTCGCAGGCCATCACCCTCCACCGTCCGATCCCTGTCGAGGCCAAGGCCACCGTGCAGGACAAGGTCGTGGCGATGTACGACAAGGGCAAGGCCGCTGTCGTCGTCATGGAGAACGAGGTCCGTCTCGAGAGCGGCGAGCCGCTGTGGAACACCCGCTCGAGCGTGTTCATCCGCGGTGAGGGTGGATGGGGCGGCGACCGCGGCCCCAGCGGTCCGCAGAACGAGCCGCCGGCCGACGCTGCTCCCGATCACGAGATCACGCTGCAGACCTCGCCCGACCAGGCGTTCGTCTACCGACTCTCGGGCGACCGCAACCCGCTGCACACCGACCCGTCGTTCGCCGCCCTCGGTGGCTTCGATCGGCCGATCCTGCACGGACTGTGCACGTACGGCTTCACCGGCCGCGCCCTGCTCGGAGCACTGGCCGACAACGACGTGAACCGTTTCCACCACGTGGAAGGCCGCTTCTCGTCGCCGGTCATGCCCGGCGATGCCCTCACCGTGCGCATCTGGCGCACGGGCGCGGGCGAGGCCGTGTTCACCACCTCGGTGGGCGACCGTGTGGTCATCGACCAGGGTCTGGTCCGTCACTCCTGACGCGTCACCACACGTCGCATCACATCACCTCGTGTACGACATGGCCCGGGCCTCATGCCCGGGCCATGTCGCGTCAGGGGGTGGGGACGCAGTGCGTGATCACTCCGGGTCGGGGTACGTCGTCACGCTGATGTCGACGACCGACGAGTACGGGTCGTGTCGCCGGACCGCGGCCCGGGCCCTGTCGGCGGTGTGTGACACCTTCGCCGGTACGGCGAGCGAGGCCGGGATCTGCACCAGCACGTGGATGCGGTCGACGTGGCGGTCGACGTGCACGAGTGCGGGCATCTCGCCGAGTTCCTGTCGCACTGCCATCGCGTAGCCGGCGTCGATCCTGCGGGCCGCGAGGGCGCTGGCCACTCCCACGCTGGGGAACTCGTCGACCACGTTGGTCGGGTCGATCTCGATCGACGGGACACGGTGGCGTTGGGCGCAGACTCCACCCATCTCCTGGAGGGTGTGCGCCGCGCCGCCGGTGCGGGT
>JBEBDM010000196.1:0-3647 GCA_041156905.1 Actinomycetota bacterium
CCCACGCCCCTCTAGCTCAACGGTAGAGCAGCGGACTTTTAATCCGTTGGTTCAGGGTTCGAGACCCTGGGGGGGCACCACCCGCTCGACGCCTCCGTGAACGGCCCGCTCGCGGACACCCCGCGACGGATGCCCGCGAGCGTCCCTTCGTTCAGCGCACCCGGCGGCGAGCAGCGAGCACGGTCGCCACACCGATCGCCAGCAAGGCGATGGCGAGCGGGGCCAGCGGCATGGAGCGGCTGCCGGTCGCCGGCAGTGTCGGCGTCGTCGTGCTGGGTTCTGTGGTCGTCACGGGCTCCGCCGTCGGCGTGGCCGTGGCGATTCCAGTGATGCTGTTCGTGCCGTCCGCCGACACCGCCATCACACCCAGGTCGTAGGTCGTGCCATTCGTCAGGCCGGGCAGGGTCGTGATGCGACCCGACAGCGGGCCAGGTCCGACGATCCATCTCTGCGTGCCAGTGGGCCGGTACACGACGTAGTAACTCACTGGTCCTTCGTGGCCACCGGTCGAGGGCTCGGTCCACGACACCTGCACCGATCCGTCGCCGGGTGTCGCCGCGACGGACGGCGCCTCGACCGCTCCGTAGGGAGTGCCCGTGACCGTGTTGCTCGACGGTCCCGAACCGACCGTGTAGGTCGCCGTCACGACGAACTCGTACTCGACGCCGTTCGTCAGTCCCGTCACCTGGTAGCTGGTCGTGTCGCCACCGACGACGTCGACCTGCGTGCCCGCACCACCACTCGTCGGCGCGTACGTGATCTGGTAGCCCGTGATCGTTCCCGAACCCGGCTCGGTCGGGCGGTTCCACATCAGGTCGACGGTCGTGTCGCCGACCTCGTAGACAGACAGGTGCGGCGACGAGATGCTCTGCACGGCTCCGATGTTTCGACTATTGTTGCCCGAGTCAGAGCGCGGCTTGCCGAACACGTCGGTGGTGATGCACGTGGAGTCGATCGGGTTCAGAAGCTCGTTGACACTCCCGCAGTTGCCCGGGTCGACCGCGTCGATCAGCACACCGCCGAGCAGCGGAGTGACGTCGGCGACAACGTCACCGCTCAAGCCGACGAAGAACGCGTCGGTCAGGCCTGGCCCGGCGGTCAGGGCGTTCGGGAGGATGGCGGTGATGGCCGCTGCATCCTGATCACTGGTGGGCTGGACCCACGTGAGGCTGTCGGACGTGAACCCGGCCGTGTTGCCCCACAAGAGCTGCTGGGAGTTCGGGAAGTCCGCACCCGCTCCGATCGCCGTGGTGTTGAGATCGAACGCGCCGTTGGTCCCGGTGACCAGACCCAGACCCGGGAGGTCACAACCGCGACACTCCGGACGGTTGAAGTAGATCGTGCTGGCGTCGAACCGCACGGTGCCCACGGTGCTGACGATCCGCTCGGTGGGGTACTGGCTGTTCGACCAGACGAGGCTGTTCACCACATGGCTCGCCGGCGCGTCGAGCCACAAGCCGCCCGACACGATGAAGCGGCTGTTCACGATCTTGGCGTCGGCGCCCTTCCAGTAGACCGCACGACCGGAGAAGTTCCAGTCCATCGTCACGTGGTCCATCGTCAGATCGCCGGCGTTGAACCCGGTCACGACGGCCTGCGTCGTTCCCGCCTCGTACCGGAAGCGACTGGGTGCCGACGACTCGTGGAACCTGACCCGAGCGAGGTGGACGTTGCCCCCCGAGCGCGACTCGATCGGCGACCGATCGCAGCCGCGGAGGAGCGCGAGCGTGCGCTCTGCCGACGAGTCGGTGAGGGTGAGGGTTGCGTTCTTCTCGACCAGGAACAGCGACGGCATCCCGTCGAAGTTCAGGTCGGACACGGTGAGCGTCACTCCGGTGTTGTCGACGTCGTAGTCACCGACCTCCAACAACCCGATCGAGGTCGACGCGATCCTGGTGCCGGCGGTCGTGCTGGGGCACTCCGTCGGATCGTTCACCCGGCCAGCCGAGTTGATGTACACCTGACCACCCAGGATCGTCGCTCCGTTGCCCACGATGGTGAGCGGACCGGTGGTCTTCAGCGGGTACCCGGCGATACCCGAGCGGAGCGTGTTGCAGGTCCATGCCTGCACCTTGAGGCCCGCCGTGAACTCGATCGTGTCGGGGCCCGGGTTGGCGTTGGCCTGGTCGAGCAGAGTCTTGAACGAGCCAGCGCCACCGCACAGGCTCGTGTTGGTCACCGTCGGGTTGACCGCCTGCGCCGTCGGAACGCCGACCGCGGTCACGATGCCAGATGCAGCGATCAGGGCGGTCGCGAGCAGGGTGGGAATGCGGAACCGGGACATGGGTCACCTTTCGGAAACGAACGTCAGGAGACCCGTCCGAGCCCCCTCATCGTCACGGTAAGCGGGCGTTCAGGCTCGTTCGGCAGGTCGGCCGAGGGGTGGAAGGTCCTTGGGAAACGATGGAAGGTCTGTGGCTCGATCCAGGCCGCGAGACCGGTCGGGCTGTCAGGCCGACGTGTAGAGGACCATCGCCTGCCGGGTGTCGAGGTATTCCTCGAGTCGGGTGATCCGGCCGTCGACCACCTCGAAGCGGATCATTGCCGGCATCGCCAGCGGCCCACCCTTCGCCTCGCCGGTCAGCACGTGCTGCTGCACGAACCCGCCGTCGATCAGCCAGCGGCGGATCTCGGTGTACTTCAGGTTCGACGCCCGCCGATGCAGGTCGACCAACGTCGCGAGGTTCTCCTCGACGTTCTGGTCGCGCTGGTCGAAGTTGTGCCAGATCGCCGCGTCGGGTGCGTAGATCGCCCGCACACCCTCCACGTCGGCGGCAGCGATCACCGCCACCAAGCGGTCACCCAGATCGTTCATCTCGGACTCGGTCATCCCCATGCCCCGACAGTACCGACCCTCGCTCAGCTCGGGAGCGACTCGAGGAAGCGCTGGGCCGCTCTGGCGCTCTCCGCGCGCCACAGAGCGACGACGTCGTCGGGAGTCTCGATGATCGCGGCATCGGTGACCGCCACCATCCGGGCCACCACTTCACGCTGACGGCGTACGAGCGCAGTCGTGCGCACGCCGTTGAGCCGGGCCAGCACGAGCTTGAGCAGCAACTCGCTCCTCAGGTCTCGCAGGTGCGCGACAGGAGCGTCGAGCCACCGACGCAGCTCGGAGCGACCGTCGTCGGTCGGGGTGAACAGGGTGCGCGTCCCGCCGGCGATCCCTTGCTCCTCACCGGCTGCGACGATCAGGCCGCGGACCTGCAGTTGCTCGAGGGCTCGATACGTGAGGGCCCGCGACAACGACCACACGCGACCGACGTCTCCCTCGGGACGCAGACGCGACGCGAGCGCGAAGCCGTGCGCCGGGCCCAGAGCGAGCAGACCGAGACACGCCCACTCGCCGAGCAGCAGCTCGTCGCTCGCCTGACGCCGAGTCATGCTCCCGACACCTCGATGTCGGTGGCCTTCACCGCAGCGTGCACCTCGTCGCCGGGACGAAGGCCGAGCTGCTCGAGCGCCTCGACGGTGATCTCGGCCACGAGCGGCAACTCGCCCTCGAGCACGAGGCGCGCCCGGTCGCCACGCTGGTCGATGCCGGCGATGGTCGCCGCCCACCGGTTGCGGGCGCTGCCCTCCTCCACTCGTCGCGACACCACGACCGAGTGCGGGCGGATCACCGCGAGTGCCGGACCGTCGGCCGC
>JBEBDM010000197.1:0-10111 GCA_041156905.1 Actinomycetota bacterium
GCACGCCGAGTCCGTTGTCGCGGGCCCGTCGGAGTTCGTCCCAGATCGCTGCCTGGGCGCCGATGTCGACGCCGCGCGTCGGGTGGGCGGCGAGGAGGACCTTCGGGTTGCTCGCCATCTCACGGCCGACGATCAACTTCTGCTGGTTGCCGCCGGAGAGTGCGAACGCCGGCACCTGCTCGCTCGGGGTGCGCACGCCGAAGCGGGCGATGACCGCCCGGGAGTCGGCCTCCATGCGACGACGAACGGTGAACGGACCGTTGGTCATCGTGAGGTCGTCCTCGCGTCCGAGGAACGTGTTCTCCCACAGCGGCGACTCGAGCAGCAGGCCCTCGCGGTGGCGGTCGAACGGGATGTACGACAGGCCCATCGAGAGTCGGTCGCGGGTCTCGACGTGGGTGACGTCGGCACCCTCCAGTTCGATGCTGCCGCGCACGACGGGAAGCAGGCCGAGGATCGCCTCGCAGATCTCGAGCTGGCCGTTGCCCTCGACTCCGGCGATGCCGACGATTTCACCGGAACGTACGGCGAGGGAGATGTCCTCGAGGGCGAGCTTCGCACCCGGAGCGTGACCGGCGACGTCGACGTCGGTCATCCGCAGGATGACGTCCGAGCCGATGGGTGTCTCACGACCGGAGGGGTCGGGGAGTTCGCTACCCACCATCAGCTGGCCGAGCGCACGGCGGTCGACCTGCGCGGGCGTGGTGGTGGCCACCGTGGTGCCCTGGCGGATGACGGTGATCTCGTCGCTGACGGCGAGCACCTCGTCGAGCTTGTGCGAGATGAAGATGACGGTGGCGCCCTCGGCCACGAGCCGCTTGAGGTTGGCGAAGAGCTCGTCGACCTCCTGGGGCACGAGCACAGCGGTCGGCTCGTCGAGGATCAGGATGCGAGCTCCGCGGTACAGGACCTTGAGGATCTCGACACGCTGGCGCTGGCCGATGCCGAGGGTCGCGACCGGGGCGTCGAGGTCGAAGTCGACGCCGAGGGAGCGCATCAGTTCGTGCAGACGGTCGCGCGCATCGCCGAGCTTCAGCACACCGCGTCGGCCGACCGGTTCGGCACCGAGGATGATGTTCTCGAGGACCGTGAGGTTGTCGGCGAGCATGAAGTGCTGGTGGACCATGCCGATCCCGGCGGCGATCGCCTCGGTGGGGCTGCTCATCACGAGCTGATGACCCTCGACGGTGATCGTCCCCTCGTCGGGCTGATGCATGCCGTAGAGGGTCTTCATGAGGGTCGACTTACCGGCACCGTTCTCGCCGACGATGGCGTGGATCGTGCCGCTGCGCACTCGCAGGTCGATGTCGTAGTTGGCCCGCACGCCCGGGAAGGTCTTGCCGATCCCCTCCAGGACGACCGCGTCGACCGCTGCCGCTTCACCCACGTACTTCCCCCTTCAGGACAGTGCTCGTCATCATTCCACAACGGGGCGCAGTGGCCGGAAAACGGGACGACCCCCGGGCCGAGGCCCGGGGGTCGTGTTGATCTCGAGGATCAGGTGATCAGATGATCAGGCTCAGGGAGCGGTCGGGACCACGATGGTGCCGGCGATGATCTCGGCCTTGAGGGCCTCGAGCTGCTCGATGAACTCGGTGAGGTAGTCACCCGACGTGGCGTAGCCCACGCCGTCGACGCTGAGGTCGAACACCTTGATGCCACCGGCGGTGTCACCCTCGGCGACGGCCTTGATGGTCTCGTAGACGGCGACGTCGACACGCTTGAGCATCGAGGTGAGGATGACCGCCTGAGCCTCGGGCGAACCCGCGGTCAGGTACTGGTCGCTGTCGACACCGATGGCCCACTTGCCGGCCTCGATGGCGGCCTCGATGGTGCCCGCACCTGAACCGCCAGCGGCGGTGTAGATGACCTCGACACCGTCGGCGTACCAGCCAGCGGCGATCTCCTTGGCGCCGGCGACGTTGCCCCAGGCGCTGTTGTCACCGGCCGGGCCGAGGTACTTGACCTCGACGACGATGTCCGGGTTGATCTGCTTGGCACCCGCGGTGTAGCCGGCCTCGAACTTCTTGATGAGGTCGATCTCCTGGCCGCCGATGAAGCCGATCTTGTCGCAACCGCACTTGAGGGCGGCAGCGGCGCCGACGAGGAACGAACCCTGCTCCTCGGCGAACACGAGGCTCTTGACGTTGGGCTGGTCGACGACCGAGTCGACGATGCCGAAGGTCACGTCCGGGTTGGCGGCCGCGATCTCGTTCATCGGGTCGGTGAACATGAAGCCCACACCGACGATGGCCTTGGCGCCACCCTCGACGAGCAGCTCGAGGTTCGCCTTGCGGTCCTCGTCGACAGTGGCCTCGAGCTCCTTGACCTCGATGCCGAGGTCGGCAGCGGCCTTGTCGGCGCCGACGCCTGCGGAATCGTTGAAGGTGCCGTCGCCACGACCACCGGTGTCGAAGGCGACGCCGGCGATGAGGTCGCTCGAGGCGCCACCGGCGGTGGTCTCGACAGCGGCAGCGGTGGTCTCGGTGCTGCTGGTCTCGTCGTCGCCACAGGCGGCGGTCACGAGGCCGAGTGCAGCCACGAGGGCAATCGTCATCCGACTGCTCTTGCGCATGGTTCTCCCCCTAGGAGTGTTGGGATTGGGTGGATGGAACATCCACTCCGCACCCTAGCCGCGACGGAACCCCGGCGTTCAGCGGACGCGCCGCGCCGGTCGGCCGTGCCGGTCAGCTCGTCTGGCTGCGGCCCCGGGCCTGGATGGCGGCCCGGCGCTCGGCGACCTTCTCCGGGCTGAACTGCTCCCGGCGCCAGCGGGCGGCGTTGGTGGCCTCGATCGCCCAGCCGTCGGCCTCGGCGGTGATCTCGGCATAGGTGGCCTTCATCTGGCGCACGCCCGGCTGGTCGTTGCCGATGATGTCGAGGGCGAGTCGACGGGCGGTCGGGATCAGTTCCTCGTGGGGCACCACGTGGTTGACCAGCCCGAAGGCGAGGGCCTCGGCAGCTCCCATGAAGTTCCCGGTCAGCGACATCTCGCGGGCGCGACGCACGCCGATGGCCTGGGGGAGGAGCACCGTGAGGCCCCAACCCGGCATGACGCCGACGCGGGCGTGCGTGTCGGCGAACGCAGCGCGCTCGCTGGCCACGAGGAAGTCGCAGTTGAGGGCGAGCTCGAAGCCGCCCGTGACGGCGACGCCGTTGACGGCGCCGATGAGCGGCTTGGTGACACCGGGGAACGGACCGCGGGCGCCCGAGGCGTTCGGGCGGCCGTCAGCGCCGGTTCCGCCGAGCAGGCGGTCGCCCGAACCCAGTTCCTTGAGGTCGAGGCCAGCGCAGAACGCGGGGTCAGAGCCGGTGAGGATGATCACGTCGACGTCAGGGTCGTCCTCGGCCCGCTGGAGCAGTTCGGGGAGGAGCCGGAGCACGGCCGACGACAGCGCGTTGCGGGCCTCGGGTCGGTGGAGCGTGACGGTGGCGATGCGCTCGCTGGCTTCGTAGAGGACGACGTCGGTCATGGCGGCACGATGCCACACCGGCCCGCCGCCGTAGCGGGTCGGACCGTCATCGGAGGTCGGCGAGTCGGACGAGCGTCGAGGCGATCCATCCGCCGAGCGCACCGAAGTGTTCGTCGAGCTGGGTGTTGGTGCCGTCAGCGAGGGTCTCCTCGACGAGTTCGTACAGGCCCTCGTAGGTCACCTCGACAGCCCGCTGGGCCTCGTCGTCGGAGTCGTGTTCGCCGGATGCGCCGTCGATGGCCGAGCCGTAGGCGGTCTCCATCGTGATCCCCACCCGCTCGAGGCGGTCGGACCCGATCAGCGGACTCGTCTCGGGCGACGCGTCGGCGACCTGGGCCGCAGTGGGCACGGTGTCGAGGTTCTGGGCGCGGAACACGACCTCGACCTCGATCGCCGGCAGCCGCTCGAGCACCTCGTCGACGTACCACTGGCGATACGCAGCCTGGCTCCATGCCGGCCAGTCGAGGGTGATGTGGGCGACGACGTCGGGCGGCGTGCCCTCACCCGGGAGTCCATAACTCGTCTCCCACGTGAGGTCGCCCGACAGGACGTCCGACTGGAAGCGCTCCTCGAACGGCTGACGTTCGAGGAATGCTCCCTCGAACGCGTCGCGCAACGCTCCGATGGCGTCGGTGAACACGTGGTCGAGCACGGGGTGAACCGTAGCCGTGGTGGGTGGCAGGCCGGGGCACGGCGGTCGCTACGGTGTCGACATGTCACTCGTCCTGCTCGAGGTGGCCGACGGCGTCGCCACGCTCACCCTCAACAACCCGTCCGAGCGCAACACGCTCACCGCTCCGATGGTCGCCGAGATCGTGGCCGCGATGGACTCCGCCGAGGCCGATCCGTCGGTGGGCGCTGTCGTCGTGACGGGAACCGCCCCGGCGTTCTGCGCCGGTGCCAACCTCGGCAACCTCGCCGAGGCGACCAAGGAGAGCCTCGGTGGGATCTACGAGGGGTTCCTGCGCATCGCCCGTAGCCCGCTCCCGACGATCGCGGCCGTCAACGGCGCTGCGGTCGGCGCAGGGATGAACCTCGCGCTCGGTTGCGACCTGCGTCTGGCGGCACGGCGAGCGAAGTTCGACACGCGCTTCCTCCAGATCGGCATCCACCCTGGCGGCGGCCACACGTGGATGCTGCGCCGCATCGTCGGCCCGCAGGCCACCTTCGCCGGTGTGGTGTTCGGGGAGATCATGGACGGCGCCGAGGCCGAGCGGGTCGGACTCGTGCATCGCTGTGTCGACGACGACCAGCTGCTCGAGGTCGCCCACGCCATGGCGGCCCGTGCGGCAGCGGCGCCGCGCGAACTCGTGATCGAGGTCAAGAAGACGATCCAGGACATGGCCGACGTGAGCACCCACCCGGACGCCGTCGACCGCGAACTCACCCCGCAGGTGTGGAGCACGCGCCAGCCATGGTTCGCCGAGCGCCTCGCCGCGCTCCAGCAGAAGATCAGCTCGAAGCCGAACTGACCCTCCCAGTGCCCGCGCACAGTGGGTGAAAAGCGCGCAGATTCGTTACGCGAATTCCCAGCGCCGTGTCTCCCGCGTGCTCTACCGTTCGCGTACGGCAGGCAGCCGTACGTTCCGAACGACACGGGAGGTACTCATGAGCCAGCGCCATCGCAGTCACGACGTGGCACCGCCACCGAAGATGGACCTGCGAGCCCATGCCCACAACGAGCGGCATCGCATTCACAGCGAGCTGCACCACGTGGCCGACATGGTGAGTTCGGGCTTCGAGCCCGACGAGGTGCACGAACCGGGTCGTGCGTGGGTGCCAATGCACCACCACGACGCCGAGAAGGCGCGCAAGAAGAGCAGTTCACGTGCTCTGCGCCACTGGAAGGTCAAGGCCTGGAAGCGGCGCAGCACCGTGCGTCGTGCCAAGGCCCAGGCGTTCCGCATGGTCGCCGAACAGGCCTGACCCCGACTGCTGCGCGGTCTCGCCCGTCGCTCAGGCGGGCGAGATCCACGCCGCCGTGAGTTCGTCGCGGCGCAGTTCCCATTCCTCGGCGGTGATGCCGTGGCGGACGTGGTCCTCCCACGTGCCGTTGATCTCGAGGAAGCCCTTCGCGACGCCTTCCTGGCGGATGCTGAGGACCTCCATGACGCGCAGGCTGTTGCGGTTGCGCGGCACGATGCAGATCTCGATGCGGTGGAGCCGCAGCACCTCGAACGCGAAGCGGAGCACCACGGCGACGCCCTCGGCCACGTAGCGATGGCCCGCCTTGTCGCGGTCGATCCAGTAGCCGATGGTGCCGGTCTGCTGCGCGCCGCGCACGACACCGTTGAGGTTGATCTCGCCGGAGAGTTCGCCGGCCACGAAGAGCCCGAACCCGTAGCCGGTCCCCATCTGCCGCTCGCGCTCCTTGACGCTGCACCGCGAGGCGAACGCATCGCGGTCGCGGGTGGCGTCGAGCAGGTGCGAGGGGCGCAGTGGCTCCCATGGCGTGAGCCACTCGTCGTTGCGGGCCCGGACGTCGCGCCACCGCTGCCAGTCGCCGGCCACCAGCGGGCGGAGCATCACCCGCCGCCCGTACAGGCGCAGGGCGGTGGAACCAGAGGGCGACGACGGGTGCATGCCCTCGGTCATGACCGGATCGTCACCGAGTCGCACGCCATCCGACGCAGGAACGAGACGACTGCGCAGGCGAGGCCCATGACCGTGACGACCTCGTCGGCCGGGAGTCCGGGGTTCGCGGCACGGTCGGTGGAGTGTTCGGTCACGACGGTGCGGAACACCTCCTCGATGGCTCCGCGCTCGAGCGTGCAGGGGAGTGCCACCACACGACCGGCCTCGACGTGGGCGAGGGTGGCCGCTCCGTCGAGGTGCCACTCGTCGACCAGTTCGAGGTGCGGGTGCTCGCGCAGGGCGTCGTCGAGGTGGTCGGCGAACCACCCGATCGCGTTGGTCAGCTCGTTGGCGCGCGGGGGATCGCTCTCGAGGAGGTCGTCGAGGGTGGCCGTCCCGACCGGCATCGACCACTCGATCGAGCCGACGCGCAGGACGGTGCGCCGCGCCTCCAGCACGACGACGTCAGGAGTGACGTCCTGAGGACGTGCGGTGGTCGTGGGCTGGTCGGGCACTCGGGCGGACGGGCCGTCCTCGGCGTCGAGGAGTGCGGCCACCCAACGGCCCACGGCATCGTCACCGCCGGCGAGGTGGAAGGCGAGGTGGGCGTGGAGGCACTTGACACCCTCACGGGTACCACCGACACCGGCCGACGGGCGTGGTCCGGTGTGATCGGCCGGGATCGCCGCGTCGCGATCGGCCGCGTACCGGGCGTGCGCGGCGACGATCTCGTCGGCGGGCACCTCGGCCTCGGCCCGGCGCACCCCGCCGTCGGCCTCGATCCGGCTGACGCGACGGAGCAGGTCGCGTCCGGCGAGCCAGTAGCGCGTCGGCATCGGCGTCCCGTCGTGGAGGAACGGGGCGTTGCGGATCACGACGGGGTCACCCTCGGCATCGCGCACCACGACCTCGAAGTCGCACTGCGGCTCACGTCCGAGCAGTTCGGCCACGCGCGCCGTGTCGGCGTGGTCGGCGGGAGTCACTTCCGGCGGCGGAAGATGAGGAGCAGGGCGAGCAGTGCGCCGACGACGGGCAGCACGCGCTTGGCGACCGCACCACGGGCGAGATCGGAGAGTTCGATCGGCTCGGCCGCGGGGCCCTGGATCGTGCGAACCGTCGGGGCGCCAGCGGCGGCAGGAGCAGCAGCCTCGCTCGGGTGGGCGGCAGCCTCGGCGGCCACTTCCTCGGCGTGGTGCACGGCCTCGTCGGCTGCAGCCTTGGCCTCCTCGGGCGTGTCACCCTCGGCGTCGAGCATCGTGTTCAGGTTGTTCGAGAACTGCGCCATCAACTTCTCGCTGACGTCGCCCATGATCCCGCGACCGAACTGGGCGACCTTGCCACTGACGCGCAGCTCGGTGCTCACGACGACCTTGGTGACGTGTGCCGACACTTCCTCGAGCTGGGCGGTGATCAGCGCGTCGGCTGAACCCTTGCCGCCGGTGTCGCGGCCCTCGCCCTTGAGCACGGCGCGGTGGGCGACGTCGTCTCGCTCGACGAAGCTGGCCTGCCCCTTGAAGGCGGTCGCGATCGGCCCGAGCTTGACCTTGACGACACCGCGGTAGACGTCGCCCTCGATCTCCTGGAGCTGAGCGCCCGGCATGCACGGGGCGATCCGCTCGACATCGGTGAGCACGGCCCACGTGTGATCGACCGAGCGGTTGACGGTGAACTCGTTCAGCAGCTGTTCCATCGGTGGAGGTCCTCCAGGGTGTCGATGTCGGTTCCTGAGCCTACGCAGTGCACGGCGCACACCCACTCGGGGTGCGTGCGCAGGAGGTGACGAGCGCCGTCGTCGCCGTCGAGATCGCGCAGCGTCCCGAGGAGGGAACGGTCGAACCGGACGGGGTGCGGACCGCGGCCGGTGGGGTAGTCGGCGACCACGATCCGGCAGGCGGGGTCGGCGAGCCGGACGGCCGTCCACGCCTCGGCCGTGACCGAGGGCTGGTCGGCGAGGCCGATCGTGAGATGGCGGGCGCCCTGTGCCATTGCCGTGTCCACGGCGACCCGCACCGAGGTGGCCTGGCCCTCGGACCAGTCGGGGTTCGGGACCACCATGACGGGCGACGAGCCACTCGGCAGGGAGGGGAGCGTCCCGAGCCCGACGGCGCCCTCGACCACGATCACGAGGTCGTACCCGGCCGAGCAGGCGTGCAGGAGGGCGTGGTGCCACACCGGCCGGCCGGCGAGCGGGGCCAGCAACTTGTGGGTCGGGCCGTCGAAACGCGAGCCGGAACCGGCCGCCAGCAGGGCGGCGACGGCAGGTCCGTGATCGGCGGGGCG
Source organism: Actinomycetota bacterium (assembly GCA_041156905.1). Lineage (GTDB taxonomy): Bacteria > Actinomycetota > Acidimicrobiia > Acidimicrobiales > Ilumatobacteraceae > UBA668. The sequence continues at coordinate 8,328 of JBEBDM010000197.1, forward strand.
GGCGTTCACGAGGTCACGGTAGGTGCTGGTCACGGTCGGTGGCCACACGACCGCGATCATGTGACGGATTGATGACGAAATGACGCCCGTCGCGTTGATTATTGCAATTCGATGACGCTACGGTGTCGCTTCGTCATGAAGACCTCGCCCGCTCCCCGTCGCCGGTTCGCCCCGGCCGGCCTCGCCCTGGCGCTGCTCGCCGGTGCGGCCGTGGGTGGAGCCGTGGGCGGGTCGACGGCCTCCGCCGCCGACGCCTCGTCGCGTCCGGCACCGACGTGGAGCCCGATGGAGTCGGTCCCGGTCGGACTGCGTGGCGCCCAGTCGGGCCCGCTCGCCGACGAGCCCCTGGCGGCGCTCGCCCGCTTCGCCCTCGACACCCAGTTGCAGGTCGACCGCTCGGGCGATGCCGAGGCGGTGGCCCGGTTCGGTCACCTGCGTGACGCCGTCGCCGCACAGGCAGCCATGCGCCTCGAGCTCGACCCGCTCGCCGTGCAGATGGCGTGGGAAGCGGCCGACACCACTCACCAGCTCGCCCTGCTCGCCGCCCTGACGCAGCTCGGTACCCCGTACCACCGCTACTCGGAGACGCCCGAGGAGGGCTTCGACTGCTCCGGCCTTACCGGCTGGGCGTGGGAGCAGGCCGGTGTGGTCATCCCGCGTTCGAGCTGGGAGCAGATCCGTGCATCGGACTCGCGTACCTCGGGCACGGCCCAGGCAGGCGACCTCGTGTACTACCCCGGTCACGTCATGATGTGGCTCGGTGTCGGTCGGGCGGTCGTTCATGCCCGCCAGACCGGCGACCCGGTGATGGTCGACTTCTTCGCCGAGCGGCGTGTCGACTACGTCCGCTACGGCTCGCCCTCGGTCTGACGAACCTCGCTGCCGTCAGCGGCGCGAGACGCCCGGGGCCTGAGAAGTGGGCGACGCGTGTGTCAGTGAATCGGGCCGTCGGTGCGGCTCAGTGGCACGGCCGGGCGACCTGTCCGCCGGGCGACGATCTCGGCACAGATCGCGATCGCCGTCTCCTCGGGGGTGCGTGCCCCGATGTCGAGACCGATCGGTGACATCAGCCGGGCAAGATCGGCGTCGCTGGTGACACCCGCCTCGGCGAGTCGACCGAGCCGCGTGGCGTGCGTCTTACGGCTGCCCATCACCCCGATGTAGCCCACCGAGGTGGCGAGGGCGCCCTGGACGGCAGGGACGTCGAACTTCGGGTCGTGGGTGAGGATGCAGACCGCGTCGTGCGGGCGCAGGGTGTGGCCGCGACGCTCGAACATCGGGCCGGGCCACGAGACCACGACCTCGTCGGCCATCGGGAACCGGCGTCGTGTGGCGAACACCTCGCGGGCGTCGCACACCGTCACTCGGTAGCCGAGCACCTTGGCGACCTTGGCGAGGGCGGCTGTGAAGTCGACGGCACCGAAGATCCACATCTGCGGCGGCGGTGCCCACGACTCGACGAACGCCGTGACCACGGGGGTGTCGACGAGGTCCTCGGGGGTCGTCTGGCCAGCGGGTCCGTAATGGCGGATGCCGCTGCGTCCCGCCTCGAGTTCGCCGAGTGCGTCGCGGGATGCGACCCTGTCGAGGTCGGGGTTCCCGAGAGTTCCGAGCGGCTCGAGACCGGGTCCGACGACGAGCTTGGCACCGGTTCCTGGACCATCGACGATGGTCACGAGTGCCACGGGCAGCTGCTCATCGATGCGCTGGCGTAGGAGCGCCGACATCTGGCGGCTCACCAGTCGAACTCCTCGATGTAGAGCCGGATCGTCCCGCCGCAGGTG
>JBEBDM010000198.1:0-7211 GCA_041156905.1 Actinomycetota bacterium
TCGGTCTCGAGGAGATCGCCAAGGAAGTCGCCATCCGACACGCAGCGGCCCACCCGCGCCGCCCCGAGGAGCGCGCCCACCGCAAGCTCGAGCTCGGTGGCGAGTACCAGTGGCGTCGCGAGGGTGACATCCACCTGTTCAACCCCGAGACGGTCTTCCGTCTGCAGCATGCGACGCGCTCGAAGCGCTACGACGTCTTCCGCCAGTACACCGAACTCGTCGACGGGCTCTCGCAGAAGGCGGCGACCCTGCGCGGCCTGTTCGAGTTCAGGACGGCCGACCGTTCGCCCGTGCCGCTCGACGAGGTCGAGCCGGTGAGCGAGATCGTGAAGCGCTTCAGCACTGGAGCGATGAGCTACGGCAGCATCAGTGCCGAGGCCCACGAAACGCTCGCGATCGCGATGAACAGCATCGGGGCCAAGAGCAACACCGGCGAGGGTGGCGAGGACCCCGATCGTCTCCACGACCCGCAGCGACGCAGCGCGATCAAGCAGGTCGCGAGCGGGCGCTTCGGCGTGACGAGCGAGTACCTCGTCAACGCCGACGACATCCAGATCAAGATGGCCCAGGGCGCGAAGCCCGGCGAGGGTGGTCAGCTCCCCGGTCACAAGGTGTACCCGTGGGTCGCCCGGACCCGTCACAGCACGCCCGGTGTCGGTCTCATCAGCCCGCCGCCGCACCACGACATCTATTCGATCGAGGATCTCAAGCAGCTGATCCACGACCTGAAGAACTCGAACCCGGCGGCGCGCATCCACGTGAAGCTCGTCTCCGAGGTCGGTGTCGGCACGGTGGCTGCCGGTGTGAGCAAGGCCAAGGCCGACGTGGTCCTGATCAGCGGTCACGACGGTGGCACGGGCGCCAGCCCGCTCACCTCGCTCAAGCACGCCGGTGCTCCGTGGGAGCTCGGCCTCGCCGAGGCGCAGCAGACGCTGCTGCTCAACGGACTCCGCGACCGCATCGTCGTGCAGGCCGACGGTCAGCTCAAGACGGGCCGTGACGTGGTCATCGCCGCGCTGCTCGGTGCCGAGGAGTTCGGCTTCGCCACGGCGCCGCTCGTGGTGAGTGGCTGCGTGATGATGCGGGTGTGCCACCTCGACACCTGCCCGGTGGGTGTGGCCACCCAGAACCCCGAACTGCGCAAGCGGTTCAGCGGTAAGCCCGAGTTCGTCGTGACGTTCATGGAGTACATCGCCGAGCAGGTGCGCGAGCACATGGCGATGCTGGGCTTCCGCACGATGGACGAGATGATCGGCCACGTCGAGGTGCTCGACACCCGGGCGGCGATCGATCACTGGAAGGCCAAGGGGCTCGACATCTCGCCGATCCTCACGGTGCCGCAGAACCCCTACGGGCAGACACTGCACCAGTCGGTCGCCCAGGATCACGAACTCGAGGCTGCTCTCGACCAGCAGTTGATCGCGACGTGCGCCCCGGCCATCGAGCGTGGGGAGAAGGTGACCGCCGAGTTCGCGATCAAGAACGTGAACCGCACGGTGGGCACGATGCTCGGCCACGCGATCACGAGCACTCACGGAGGCGCCGGTCTGCCCGACGGCACCGTGACCTTGCGCTTCCGCGGTTCGGCCGGCCAGAGCTTCGGTGCGTTCGTGCCGAGCGGCGTGACGATGTCGCTCGAGGGAGACGCCAACGACTACGTGGGCAAGGGTCTCTCGGGCGGTCGCATCATCGTGCGTCCCGATGCAGCATCGGCCTTCCCGGCGGAGGAGAACATCATCGCCGGGAACGTGATCGGCTACGGCGCCACCGGTGGGGAGATCTTCCTCCGCGGCATGGTGGGCGAGCGCTTCTGCGTGCGCAACTCCGGCGCGACGGCCGTCGTCGAGGGCGTGGGCGACCACGCCTGCGAGTACATGACGGGCGGCCGTGTCGTCGTCCTCGGGCCGACCGGCCGCAACTTCGGTGCCGGCATGAGTGGCGGCATCGCCTACGTGTACGACCCGAGTGGCGTGTTCGCCGCGAAGGTCAACCCGGAGATGGTGCAGCTGCAACAGCTCGACGACGCCGACCGTGCGTTCCTGCACGACACGATCACGGCTCACGTCGCCCACACCGGCTCGGCCGTCGGCAGCGCAGTGCTGGCCGACTGGCCGGTGTCGGCCGAGGCGTTCGTGCGTGTGATGCCGACCGACTACCAGCGTGTCCTGACGGTGATGCGCGACGCCGAGGCCGCCGGCCTCGACGAGGAGACCACTCTTGCGAAGGTGATGGAGGCCAGCCGTGGGTGAGGCAACGGGATTCCTGCAGTGGGTGCGTGTCACCCCGAAGCACCGCCCCGTCGAGGAGCGCCTGAAGGACTGGAAGGAGGTCTACCTCGACTTCCCGGTCGACGAGGTCCGCACCCAGGCGGGACGCTGCATGGACTGCGGAATCCCGTTCTGCAACAACGGCTGCCCGCTGGGCAACCTCATCCCTGACTGGAACGACCTCGTCTACCGCGACCACTGGCGTGACGCGATCGACCGTCTGCACGCGACCAACAACTTCCCCGAGTTCACCGGCCGCCTCTGCCCGGCACCGTGCGAGTCGGCGTGCGTCGTCGGCATCAACGTCGAGCCCGTGGCGATCAAGCAGGTCGAGGTCGAGATCGTCGACCGGGCCTGGGACGAGGGTTGGATCTCGCCGCAGGTGCCGTCGGTCCGCACCGGCAAGCGCGTGGTCGTGATCGGTTCCGGTCCGGCCGGTCTCGCGACGGCCCAACAGCTCACGCGCGCCGGCCACGACGTCGTGGTGCTCGAGCGCGCCGACCGCATCGGTGGCCTGCTCCGCTACGGCATCCCCGAGTTCAAGATGGAGAAGCGACACCTCGATCGTCGCCTCGAGCAGATGGAGGCCGAGGGGACCGAGTTCCGCACCAACGCCGCCGTCGGCAACGGTGTCGACATCGACGTCCTGCTGGCCTCGTACGACGCCGTGGTCCTCGCCTGCGGGGCGACCTCGTGGCGCGACCTGCCCGTGCCCGGCCGCGAGCTCGCCGGTGTCCACCAGGCGATGGAGTACCTGCCGCTGGCCAACCGCCAGCAGGAAGGTGACGGCCCGGCCAGCATCGACGTCGGTGGCAAGCACGTGATCATCATCGGTGGCGGCGACACCGGTGCCGACTGCCTCGGCACGGCGCACCGCCAGGGAGCGGCCTCGGTCACGCAGCTCGAGATCATGCCCCAGCCGCCCACCGCCCGTTCGGGTGGTAACCCGTGGCCGCAGTTCGCGATGGTCTACAAGGTCACCTCCGCCCATGAGGAGGGCGGCGAGCGCCTGTACTCGGTCAACACCGAGCGCTTCGTCGACGACGGCACGGGCCGGGTGAAGGCGATCCGCATCCACGAGGTGCAGATGGTCGACGGCAGGTTCGAGAAGGTGGAGGGCACGGATCGTGAACTCCCCGCCGACTTCGTGTTCCTCGCGATGGGCTTCGTCGGCCCGGAGAAGGGTTCGTGGCTCGACCAGCTCGGCGTGGGTCTCGACGAGCGGGGCAACATCGCCCGCGACGCGAACTTCATGACCAACGTGCCCGGCGTGTTCGTCGCCGGCGACATGGGCCGTGGACAGAGCCTCATCGTGTGGGCGATCGCCGAGGGCCGTTCGGCGGCCGCCGGTGTCGACCGCTGGCTGATGGGTGAGACCCAGCTCCCGACCCCGATCGCCCCCACAGCGCGCCCACTCGTGTGACCGGCCCGCGTAGGCTCTGGGAATGCGAGTGAACGGCACGCGAGCGAACAGCATCCACCTGCGCTGGGTCATCCCGGTCTGCGTCGGCCTGGCCGGCGTGGTCGTGAGCGCGTGCGGTACCGCGGCGACGTCCTCCACCACCAGCGTGGTGAACATGGAGAGCACCAACTACGCGACGATCCCGCCGACGCCCTCCACGCTGCCGCCCACCACCACGACCACGATCTTCATCCCCCAGGACCTCACCCCGGGCACCGTGACGACGCAGATCATCGAGTACACGATCCGTGAGTCCGACATCTCCCGCTCGAAGGTGGCCGACTACTTCGGCATCACCTACCAGCAACTCGACGCCGCCAACGTGGAGACCTCGAACTACTCGAGCTTCTACCCGGGCCTCGTCATCAAGATCCCTGCCGGTGCGACGATCCCGGAGGGCTACGGCGAGACCAGCTCGGAGACCGAGACCACCGACGGCGGCGGTCTGAGCAGCGACTGCATCGAGGGCGAGTACGTCCTCGTGGAGGGTGACAGTCCCGGGACGGTCGCCAACGACTTCGGCATCACCACCGAGCAGCTCGCGGCGGCCAATGCCACCAACCCGAAGTACGCCGCGTTCGTGATCGGAACGCGGATCATCATCCCGAAGGCGAGTTGCTAGGTCGGGTCAGCCGAGGTCGGGCCAGCGGCGCTTCTGGCGTCGACGCTGTCCCGCCTTGCCGAGGGTGCGATGCTCGGCGAGGGCCCACTGACGGCGCCATGAGGTGTGCTCGGGGCCGGTGAGCCTGGGGTTCGCTCCCTGCGCAGCGCGCTGGCGGGCGGTCCAGAAGTCGGTCAGGGCCTCGTCGCCGAGCGCCGTCACGGCCGCCTCGATGCGGGCGTTGAAGCGGCGGGTGTTCTCGCCCTCCACGGGGTAGAGCGGGGCACCGAACACGACCTTGGTCGAGCCCGGCTTGGGACGCTTCATGCCCTTCCCGAAGATGGTCCCGGTGCCGTCGATGAAGACCGGGACGACGGGGACGTCACAACGGCCAGCGAGATACGCGGCGCCACCCTTGAAATCCTGGCCCCAGCCGTCGGGGGAGCGTCCGCCCTCGGGGTAGATCACGAGGCTCCAACCGAGGTCGATCAGGCGGCGGAGTTCGTCACTCGATTTACGGGTGGTGACTTCGCGCTCGATCGGGAAGGCGTTGAGGAACAGTGCCGCCATCGTGCCCTTGACGCGCTTGTCGAAGAAGTAGTCGGCGGCCGCCGCGACCACGAGCCGGCGCCGGAACTCGCCCGGCACCACCGAGATCACGAGCGGGGTGTCGACGTGGCTGTGATGGTTCGGGGCGAAGATCACCGCAGGCGTCTCGTCGCGGTCGAGGAGATCGGCGAGACGGTCGATGCCGACGACCTCCGGGTTGGCGACGCCCTTGACGAACATCCGGAGCGGGCCGGCGTTGAAGAGTGCGCGCGCTGCCTTGGCCGGGGCCTTGCGGGCCCAGTCGGTCTCGAAGTCGGCGCCGAGGGTGCTCTTCTCGGCAGGGACGACGACACCCTTGGGGCGCGACGGCTTGCGGTACGGGAAACCGAGGGCGCGCACCGGCTTGAGGCCCGCCTGGAGAGCGGCACTCGCGGCGTCGCCGACCTTGGCCGCCCGGCGCAGTTGCGCCACCGTCATGCTGCGTCGCTCGCTCATTGCACGTCGGCGACCAGCAGCGAGGGGACGTGGAGGTGCGAGATGGTGGGCTGGCGGCCGACCACGTCGCTGGCGATCTCGAACGCGTCGTCGAGGGTGCTCGCCGGGGTGAACCCGAGGCGGCGCACGGTGGGTGCATCTCCGCCGACGATGATCACCTTGCCGGCGTGCTGCTGGCCGTGCGCACCCCAGTACCACGCGTAGAACGGGTGCACGCCGTGATAGGCGTTGCCGGTGCGGTACAGGTGGCGGTACCACTCGTCCTCGGCGAACTGCTTCTCCCACTTCTGGCCCATGACCACCGGGTCGGTGGTGTCGGGGAGCACCTGCTCGAAGAAGTCGATGTAGCTCGGGTGGTGCACGGGGTTGAAGTCGCGGTACGTCGGGTGGGTCATGATGATGACGCCTCCCTCGCGCACGAGCGGCTTGTTGCGGTACATGTTGAAGAGGTACCCGAGGCCCATGCACATCACCAGGATCGGGTTCATCACACCGTCGGGGTTGTACGGGCAGACGAACGGGATGCCGAGCGTGAGGATGTCGGTCTGGCCTTCCACCGGCACCAGCTGCTGCGCATAGACCTTCTCGAGCGTGCGCTCGTGCACCAGTTCGGTGTCACCCGCATTCACGCCCGTCATCTGGTGCGGGCTGTGGATGTCGAAGAACATCTTGCGACGCGCCTTCACCGGCAGCAGCGACAGGCCCTTGGTGACGCCGAGGAAGGTGGCGCGGTCCTTCGCGGTCCACTCCCACTCACGCTTGTTGATGAACGAGTAGGCGTCGGGGAACATGTCGGTGTTGAGGGAGGTCTCGACCTGGAAGACCTTCGGCCCGTGGTCGCGCAGCACCTTCCCGAGGCGCCAGATGCTGGTGTGGAGCGCCGAGTGCTGACGGTGGCCCATTAGGCTGCGCGTGTTCTGGAGGGTCTCACCGTTGTGGTGGTGGCTCAGGCAGCGGTAGCTGGCCAGTCCGGTGGTGATGCTCTTCCAACCGCCGTCCATGGAGACGGAGTTGATGTTCACGTAGACGACCAGATCGCTGTCGGCGGCACGCTTGTTGATCTCGAGCACCTCGCCGTGGTCGGTGGTGCCGATGACGGTGAGGTTGTCGTAGTCCTCGGCATCGTGCTGCCACAGCAGACCGCGAGGATGGAACGCGTCGTACACGCGGTCGCCGAGTGCGTGACGCAGTTCGTACTCGTGCATCCGGCGGTGCAGGCCGAGCGCGGCGATGAGGACCACGTCGTCGACGCCAGCAGCGGCGGCGAGATCGAGGACGGCCTCGATGACGCGCTGGCGGATGTCGGGGCGGCGCATCTTCGGGAGCGGCAGGCTGACGTCGTCGAACGCGATGGTCAGCTTCATCCCGGGGAAGAGCTGCGCAGGCAGCGGATCCTGGCCGAGCGGATTGAGCAGCGCGTGGCGGATGGCACCGTCGATGTCGGCGAGCGCCGGCAGCGGTTCGGGCGGATAGATCACGCGGCTGCGACCTGCGGGGAGCTTCTCGAGCGAGAAGTTCTCACCGCGCCAGAACAGCGTGGGCGGGGTCGAACGGTCGACCTCGAGGACGTATCCGGGACGGGGCATCAGTGGCTCCTGCTGTTGGAGGACGAGGACGTACCCGACTCGGGGGCACGCATGTCGAAGGCGATCTTGACCGCACCACGCCGGCCCGCACTGGCGGCGTGGGCGATGGCGTCGGCGTAGTCGGAGAGGGGATAGGTGGCCGACACGAGGCGCTCGAGCCGGTGGGCACGCACGACCTCGATGGCCGTGTCGAAGTCGGGTCGCGTGTAGGCGTAGCAACCGCGCACCGAGGTCTCCCGGTGCCAGAGCGA
>JBEBDM010000199.1:0-6305 GCA_041156905.1 Actinomycetota bacterium
ACCGCAGGGCCCGGTCGAGGTACTCGCGTTGGATGTCGAGGGCGCTCACTTCGCGCCCGTTCGCCAGCCGCACACGCCGACGGCACGTCATGTCGTGGCTGATGTCGCGGATCGCCCGGATCGGGTTCTCGAGGGTCATGTCGCGGAGCACGACGGTCGGGTCCTCGAGCATCCGCAGCATGCACGCCGCCGAGCCGACCTTCACGAACGTCGTGTACTCGCTCATGTTGCTGTCGCCGACGATGACGTGGAGACGACGGAAGCGCTCCGAGTCGGCGTGCGGCTCGTCGCGTGTGTTGATGATCGGTCGGGAGCGCGTCGTGGCGCTGCTCACGCCCTCCCAGATGTGCTCGGCCCGCTGGGCGATCGAGTACACGGGGCCGCGGGCCGTCTGCAGGATCTTGCCCGCCCCGGTGAAGATCTGCCGACTGATCAGGAACGGGATCAGCACCTCGGTGAAGGCACCGAGCTCGTCGGTACGGCTCGTCAGGAAGTTCTCGTGGCAGCCATAGCTGTTCCCCGCCGAGTCGGTGTTGTTCTTGAACAGGTAGACGGTGCCGTGGATGCCTTCCTCGGCGAGCCGCTGCTCGGCCGAGCGCTGGAGCTCCTCGAGGATCCTCTCCCCCGCCCTGTCGTGGACGACGAGGTCGTAGAGGCTGTCGCACTCAGGCGTCGCGTACTCGGGGTGCGAGCCGACGTCGAGGTACAGGCGGGCGCCGTTCTGGAGGAACACGTTGCTGCTGCGGCCCCACGACACGACCTTGCGGAACAGGTAACGGGCGACCTCGTCGGGCGTCAGTCGACGCTGGCCGCGCAGCGTGCAGGTGACCCCGTACTCGTTCTCGAGCCCGTAGATCCGCCGCTCCATGCGCGCACCGTAGCAAGCCCCTCAGGGCCGGGCCGTGCGCAGGCGCAGCGTCGAGCCGACGGAGGCCTGGGCGATCTCGTGCAGGTCGACAGGATCGATGACGCCGATCACCGGATAGCCGCCGGTCACCGGGTGGTCGGAGAGCATCACGATCGGGCAACCGTCCGGTGGGACCTGCACCGATCCCTCGACCATGCCCTCCGAGGGGAGCTCCCCGGGCACCAGGCGCTCGAGCCGTGCGCCCGACAGACGCACGCCCACCCGACTCGTGTCGGTCACCGTGAACGGCGAGCCGGTGAGTGCCGCCCACGATCCGTCCGCGAACCAGTCGGCCCGCGGACCGGGCCAGACCCGGGCCACGCCCTCGAGCACCGGTCGCGGAGCGATGATCCCAGGGAGGGGGTCGACAGGCTCAGGTCCGGTGTCGAGTCCACCGTCCACCTCCACCAGACCGCCCCGGGCGCCGAGATAGACACGCACACCGTCCATGACCCGCCCGAGTCGGAGGACCGCTCCAGCCGGCATCCGGACGGGTTCTCCCCACCCGAGCGGCGGGCCGTGGTCGACCTCGACCGCAGCGAGGGCACCGGTCAGAACAACCGTCGTTGGCCGGAGGAACGCCCACGTCGTGGAGCCGCAGGTCTCGAGGCTCATGGCGTCGCCGTCGTTGCCGAGCAGTCGCTGGGCGAGATCGTGGGCGCGGAGGTCGGCAGCACCACCGCGGGACGCACCGAGCCGGGCCCGGCCCGGCCGACCCCTGTCGACGAGTCGGGCAGCCAGTCCGGGCGACCGGACCTCGATCGCGGGCTCGGGCGATGCGCTCACGCGACGACGAACCTGACTCGGGTACCCGGTGGCACGAGGGCGGGACTCTGGGCACTCTCGTCCCACATGAGTGCTGTCGTCGTCCCGAGGAGGTGCCAGCCTCCGGGACTCTCGCCCGGGTAGACGGCGGAGAACTCCGCGGCGATCGCCACCGATCCCGACGGGACCCGCGTGCGCGGTGTGGCGCGGCGCGGGAGCCAGAGCGCCGGATCAAGGCCGGTCAGGTACGCGAAGCCCGGCATGAAACCGCAGAAGGCACACTCGTAGAGGGCTCCCGAGTGGCGGCGGACGACCTCCTCCGTCGACATCCCACACACATCGGCCACGACACCGAGGTCGTCGCCGTCGTAGCGGACGCTGATCTCCACGATCGGCGCGGCGACCGAGTGACTCGCCGTCGGGGATGCCGATCGCAGCGCCTCGACGACCTCAGGACCGTCGACCGAACCGTCGTGGGCGACCAGGATCGTGCGTGCGGAAGGAACGATCTCCGTGAGCCGGCCGGACGAGCCGAGAGCCGTCAGGCCGAGGGCCCGGTCGGCCGCCATCACCTCGTCGATCGAGCCGAACTCGAGCAGGAAGGCCCGGGGCCCGTACGGCAGGACGACGGGCACCATCATCAGCGGGCTGCGAGCACGTGCCCCGCACCCACCACCGCGGCCCTCACCGCCGTCATGATCGCCACGGCACCGGGAGTGTCGCTGTGCACGCAGATCGACCGACAGCCGGTCTCGACCAGACGAAGGGCCTGTGCGGCTGCCACCTGCGGTTCGAGGATCAGCGCGCCGTGCTCAGACCGCGGAACGAGCGTGCCGTCGTCGCGATACGCCCTGTCGGCGAAACCCTCGACCACGAACTCCACTCCCGCCTCGGCACACGCACGCTCGATCGCGCTTCCCGGGAGCCCGAGCAGTGGCAGTCCGCCGAGTTCGGCGACGGCACCGGCCACGGCCTCCGCCTGCTGTTCGTGCCGGACGATCGCGTTGTACAGCGCGCCGTGGGGCTTCACGTAGCCCACGGCCGTTCCCTCGACGCGGGCGAGCGCGCCGAGCGCACCGATCTGGTACACCACGGCGTCGCGGAGTTCGTTCGGCGCCATGTCGAGGAAACGCCGTCCGAACCCGGCGAGGTCGGGGTACGAGACCTGTGCACCGACGGCGACCCCGTTGCGTGCTGCGATGGCGCAGGTCGAGCGGATCAGACTCGGATCGCCGGCATGGAAACCACAGGCCACGTTGGCCGAGGTCACGAGCGCCAGCAGTTCCTCGTCAGGACCACCGGACCACGTTCCGAACCCCTCGCCGACGTCGCTGTTGAGGTCGACGAGGGCCACGGTCAGGCCTGCGGGGAGAGGAACGTCGCGATGTCGCCGTCGGGGAGACGCCGGAAGCAGCGACGGTGCGCCCCGCGGGCGAGGACCGCCACCTCGAGGTCGTCGGGGTCGAGCGTCCGATCGGGTCCGGAGAGAGCGGCCACGGCACGACGCACGGCGTCGGCCAGCGATTGCACGTCGTCGTGGGTCGTGGCCAGTCGGCCCGAGATCGCCTCTGCGTCACCACCGAGGACGCAGTAGTGCTTCTCGTCCATCACGGTGCCGTCATAGAGGATGTGGAACAGCTGGTCGTCGTCACCGGTGTGACCGATCTCGGCGACGAGGATCTCGACCTCCATCGGCTTCACGTCGTGGGTGAAGACCTGACCGAGCATCTGCGCGTAGTCGTTGGCGAGGCTCCGGGCGTCGACATCGTCGCGACTGAACTGGTAGCCCTTGAGATCGGCGGCACGGACACCGGCGACCCGCAGCTGGTCGAACTCGTTGTACTTGCCCACACCGGCGAAGGCGATCCGGTCGTAGATCTCGCTGATCTTGCGCAGCGTGCTGCTCGGGTTCTCCGAGACGAGGGCGACGCCACCGTCGTACCGCAGCGCAACGAGGGCGCGACCGCGGGCAATGCCCTTGCGCGCGTAGTCGGCGCGGTCCTTCATCATCTGCTCGGGGGCAACGTAGAACGGCATGCTCATCGCGTGCGCACCTCCTCGGTGATGTCGGAGAACAGCGGCGCCAACTCGGAGTCGGCGAGCCGCTGCCACCCGTCGACGTCGATGACGGCGACGACCGGGTAGATCCCGCGCAGGATGTCGGGGCCACCCGTGGCCGAGTCGGCGTCAGCAGCCTCCCAGAGCGCGCGACATGCCAGCCGGACCGCCGCATCGCGATCGAGGCCCGACCGCCAGCCGACCTTGATGACCGTGCCCGCGTGCAGCATCCCCGAACCGGTGGCGATGTGCTCCTGGTCCTCGTAGCGGCCGCCGGTGGCGTCGTAGGTGAACAACCGACCGGTGCTCCGGAGGAGGTCGTAGCCGGCGAAGATCGGCACGACGATCATCCCCTGCATCGCGGCCGGAAGGTTCGAGCGGACCATCATCGAGAGCTGGTTGGCCTTGCCCTCCAAGCTGATCGAGCTGCCGGCCACCTTCTCGTAGTGCTCGAGCTGGAGCTGGAACAGCTTGATCATCTCCATCGCGGGGCCCGCAGCACCGGCGATGGCAACGCCGCTGTGGCTGTCGGCCTGCATGACCTTCTCCATCGAGCGGTGGCTGATCAGGTTGCCGCTGGTGGCACGACGGTCGCCGGCCATGACCACGCCGTCGGCATACCGGAGAGCGACACAGGTCGTGGCGTGTGGGACGCCGAGCGAGGCCCACGCCTCCGAACCGGCGTCGGATGCCGGCGCGGGCGCAAGACCTGTGCGCCGCAGCAGCTCGGGGAAGCTCGGACCGGGATCGTCACCGGCAGCGAACATCGGCATCGACATGGCGGTCACTCGCCGCCCTTCTGGACGTAGGACTTCACGAAGTCCTCCGCGTTCGTCTCGAGCACGCCGTCGATCTCATCGAGGAGGTCGTCGAGTTCGGCCTTGAGCTTGCCGGAGTCGGCGTGCGCCGCGGACTCGGCAGCGGGTGCTGCCTCGTCCTGGCGGGTCGGGGTCGGTTTCTGCTTCTGCGTGCGCTCGGCCATCTCGCGTCTCCCGTGTCTCGTGTCCGTGCCGAGTGTGTCACGCGCCGAGGCGTGCCAGCAGGTCGGCGGGTACATCACTCTCGTCGATCAACCTACCGACGTGTGCAGCCGTGCCCCGAAGGGGTTCCATCATCGGGACCCGACGGAGTGCATCGTGCCCGACGTCGAACACGAGCCCGTCCCAGTTGGCGGCGACCACCTCTGACGGCCACTTCTGCAGGCATCGGCCCCGGAAGTAGGCCCGGGTGTCGTCAGGCGGCTCGGTCGCGGCACGTTCGGCAGCCGAGGGGTGCACGAGGGTCCTCAGGCCGACCCTGTCGGCGAGGCAACGGCCCGGACGCAGGTCGTGGTACTGGAGGTCGAGAGCCTTGAGGCGTACATCCCCGGGTCGTAGGTCGTGACGCTCCGCGTAGGCGTCGACGAGGCGCTTCTTGGCGACCCAGTCGACACGGTCGGCCACCGACGACGGATCGACCCGGAGCCCGGCGACGAGCGACTCCCACTCGCGCAGCACGGCCTCTCCCACCTCATCCCCCACGCTCTCCAGCCCGTGGGAGGTCGACCACGCGAGGGCCTTCTCGAGGTACGCCTCCTGCAGGTCGAGCGCCGTCAGCGATCGACCGTCGGCGAGGGGGACGGTCCTGCCCAGGGTCGGGTCGTGGCTCAGGGCGCGGATCGCCCGCACCGGATCCGCGAGCCGCAGGTCGTCACCGACGACGTCGTCCTCGATCATCGCGAGCACGATGGCAGCGGCACCGACCTTCAGGAAGGTCGCCACCTCGCTCATGTTCGCGTCGCCCACGATCACGTGCAGACGCCGGTACTTCGTCGGGTCGCAGTGCGGCTCGTCGCGCGTGTTGATGATCGGCCGCTTGAGGGTCGTCTCGAGCCCGACCTCCTCCTCGAAGAAGTCGGCCCGCTGGCTCAACTGGAACGGCACACTGCGGGCGCTCGTGCCGGGGAGTTCACAGCCGACCTTGCCTGCCCCCGTGAGGACCTGGCGGCTCACGAAGTGCGGCGTGAGCTGGTGGATGATCCGACCAAAGGGGACGTCGCGAGCGACCAGGTAGTTCTCATGACAGCCGTAGCTGTTGCCCTTGCCGTCCGAGTTGTTCTTGTGACAGAGCATCTCGGCACCCTCGGGCAGCAACTCGCTGACGAGCTCCATGCTGCGACGCACGATCTCCTCCGCCGCACGGTCGTAGAGCACGACGTCGAGCGCCGTCCGGCACTCCGGGGTGCTGATCTCCGGGTGCGCATGGTCGACGTAGTAGCGAGCCCCGTTGGTGAGCACGGCGTTCACCATCGACGACTCGATCGCCGGGTCGAGAAGGTCGTCGGCGCGGAACCCCCGGGCATCGGCGAGTGGGTGCTCGCCGTGGAAGTCCCAGCCTGTCCGCCGCTGGTGGCGGGCGAGATAGGCGCTGATGAGCATCGACGAGGCCGTCACCGGGTTGACGTCGGCTCCACGCACGAGGATCCCGTACTCGGTCTCGATCCCGCACACCTTCGCGATCGCCATGCGCCGAACCATAGCGACCCCGACCCGGCGAGTGGCCCCGTGCGACCCCGTGGTCGGCGCGAGACTCGGCT
>JBEBDM010000200.1:0-6555 GCA_041156905.1 Actinomycetota bacterium
TGCAGCTCGAGACCGTCCTCCAGGCGGCTGGCTACGACGTCGGTACGCCCGACCAGCTCTTCACCGAACGGACCCGCAGCGCGCTCACGGCGTGGCAGGTCGATCGTGGCTACGGCGGCGCAACCCCCGAGCCGAGCGAGACCATCACTGTCGGCCTTGCCCCGAACAGCGCCGGATACACGATCGGCAAGGCCAACACCGTGGCGTTCACGATCGACCCGGCGGCTCCCGTCGTCGGTGGAGCGGGGGCCAGCCCGGTCATCGACGTCCGACCCGCAGGTACGCCCCAGAAGCCGGTCATCACCCTGACGAGCGACCTGCGCGAGGTCGACGAGGGCGGCCGCGTCACGCTCACGTTCACGGCGACCCCGGCCCCGGCGGCCGATCTCGTGATCGACCTCACGATCGGCGGCGATGCGACCGCTGGGACCGACTCCGACGACGCCGACTACCGCGAGTTCGACAACAGCTTCGTGATGGAGGCCGGTTCGTCGACGCACACGATCCGCATCCCGGTCTGGGTCGACCAGGTGCGCGAGGACGACGAGGAGATCGTCGTCTCGCTCACCGACCAGTTCGGCAACGACCCGACCTATGTGGTCGGCCAGACCAACCAGGCCCGCATCACCATCAATGCCAACGGCCAGGACCTCATCCCGGTCCTGACCGTGACGAGCACGTCGGAGGAAGTGGCCGAGGGTGGTGTCGCGACGTTCACCTTCACCTCGACGGTCGAACTGAACACGGCTCTCGACCTGCGCATCGCGCTCTCGGGTAGTGCGGTCAACGGCGAGGACTACGTCGAGGTCGAGACCGACGACGTCACCCTGCCGGCCGGTGCGACCGAGGTGAACCTGCAGGTGCAGCTGCGTGGTGACGGAGATGTCGAACAGGACGAGACGCTGACGGTGGCAGTGGTCGGTGTGTCGGGTGCTGACGGTTATCGCGCTGGTTCGCCCTCGAGCGCCACCGTCACGGTCCAGTCGGGCGACATCCCCGAGTTCACCATCAGCGGTGGCGGCTCGATCGCCGAGGGTTCCGTCGGTTCGTTCACGATCACGGCCGACGCTCCTGTCACCGATGACACCTCGGTCAACTACCAGGTCGGTGGAACGGCGATCTCGGGTGACGACTTCGAGGTCCTCACCGGTACCGCGATCATGCGTGCGGGCCAGTCGCAGGTGACGGTCTCGATCACGACGATCGACGACGACGTCGTGTTCCTCCCGAGCGACATGGTGGTGGCCGATTGGCCGGCCCGCGTCGGGACCGTCGAGGTCGACGAAGGTGAGTTCGTCCTCCAGGGCGCTCCGGTGCTCACTCTCACCGAGCCGGTCTTCACGATCACGCTCTCGGTGACCGCGACCGATCGTGCCGAGCTCGCCGTCGGGCAGAAGGCTCTCGTGAGCCTCGATGCAGCCGACCTCGAACTCGATGGGATCATCGCCACCCTCGACGACAACGCGACGGTCGACGACACGGGCGCCGAGGTCTATGAGGGCACCGTGGAGGTCTCCGGCGATCTCGAGGCGGTCGACGGGGCGCGTGCCGTGATCGACGTGACGCTCGACGAGCGCATCGGCGTGCTCGCCGTCCCGGTTGCTGCCGTGCTCCGTTCTGGCGGTGGTGATGAGGTGCGTGTCGTGAACGACGACGGGCGGATCAGCAGGGTCCCCGTCGTGATCGGTCTCGTCGACGGCGAGTGGGTCGAGATCATCGAGGGTCTCGTCGGCAACGAACTGATCATCGTCGACGTCGATCCCGAAGCCGTGGTGGCGGACGGCGCGTGACCGAGGCCCTGCTCGAACTGTCCGGGGTCTCCCGGGTGTACGGCCACGGTGACGCGGCCGTCACCGCGCTGCACGACGTCGATCTGCGGATCGAGGCCGGCGACTTCGTGTCGATCATGGGCCCGAGCGGCTCCGGCAAGAGCACGATGCTCGGACTCCTCGGTGTGCTGGACGTCCCGACGTCGGGCGTCATCCGGGTGGGTGGCCACGAGGTGACGTCCATGGACGATGCCGAGCGGAGCCGGGTGCGCGGCCGCGAGATCGGGTTCGTCTTCCAGCAGTTCCACCTGATCCCGCATCTCGACGCAGCCACGAACGTCGCCACCGCACTCCTGTACCGCGGGCTGCGTGCCAAGGAGCGGCGCGAACGTGCGCTCGCCGCGCTCGACACGGTGGGGCTCGCTCATCGCCACGATCACCGCCCCGTGCAACTGTCGGGCGGCGAGCAGCAGCGTGTGGCGCTCGCCCGCGCTCTCGTGACGGAACCCAAGATCATCCTCGGCGACGAACCGACGGGCGCGCTCGACTCGAAGAACGCCGAGAACGTGATGGGGATCTTCGCCTCGCTGCAGTCGCCCGAGCGGGCCATCGTGCTCGTGACCCACGACCCGGCGGTGGGTGATGCGGCTGCACGTCACGTGCGGATGCGTGACGGTTCGATCGTGTCCGACACGAAGGTGCGCTGATGAAGGCGTTCCGCGAACTCTCGGGGGTCGCCTTCTCGGGCCTCTTCGCCCGCAAGGTGCGCACCGCTCTCCTGCTGCTCGGACCCACCATCGGCGTGGCGGCGATCATCGCTGCCGTCGGCCTCACCGACAGCGCGAAGGGCGACCTCAAGCGCAAGGTGGCCGAGCTCGGGACGAACCTCATCGAGGCGTCGGCGGCGAGCAGCTTCGGCTCATCCGATCCGGTCTTCCCCGAGGATGCCGTCGAGCGGGCCTTCACCGTCAACAGCGTGGAGAGCGTCTCCGCGGTGGTCGAGATGCAGAACATCGTCGTGTCGCCCTACGAGGACGCGACCGAGAACTTCGAGACCGTCCCGGTGCCGGTACTCGCTGCCGACCTCGTGCTCCCCGACGTGCTCGAGGTGCCGATGGTGAGTGGTCGGTGGCTCGACGACTTCGACGCGACGCCGGGGGCACGCAGTGCCGTCGTGGGTGTCGGCCTGGCGCGGCAGTTCGAGATCATGCCGGGTGAGGTGCGTTCGATCCTGCTCAACGGGCTCGAGTACTCCGTCGTCGGCGTCATGTCGGAGGTGCCACTCGAGCCTGCGTTCGACACGGCCGTGTTCGTGTCGTTCGGTTCGGCCGATGCCGACTTCATCGCTGACGACATCCTCCCGAACAAGCTGTACGTGCGTGCCGTCGAGGGAACCGAAGACCTGACTGCCGAGGCGTTGAAGGTCGCGGTCGGGCTGGGCGGACCGACCGAGGTCAACACCGAACTGAAGTCGGAGGCACTCGAACTGGCGTCACAGAGTGACCGGCAGCTGCAGCTGATCGTCGTGTCGATGGGACTGCTGGCGATCATCGTCGGCGGGATCGGCATCGCCAACGTGATGAGCATCTCGGTGATCCAGCGCAGCAGTGAGATCGGCATCCGACGCGCCCTCGGACACACCCGCGGCACCATCGCCGTGCAGTTCATCCTCGAGGCCGTCGCCGTGGGGATCCTGGGCGGGATCCTCGGGGTGAGCGTGGGCGTCGCCGCGATCGGTGTCGGCGTGGCCATCGCCGGATGGGTGTTCACCCTGCAGTTCTTCCTCGTGCCGGCGGGCATCGCCCTCGCCGTCGTGATCTCGGTGGTGGCAGGGCTGTACCCGGCTGTGCGCGCCGCCCGGCTCGAGCCGCTGGAAACCCTGCGGCTGGGCTGACACACTCGCACCGTGATCACCCGCGACGACGCCCTCGCCCTCGATGCCAACGATCCCCTGGCCGGGTTCCGCGACCGCTTCCACATCCCCAACCCCGACGTCGTGTACCTCGACGGAAACTCGTTGGGTATGCCCCCGAAGCGGACCCTCGAGCGGCTGCGCGAGGTGTACGAGAACGACTGGGCCACCGGGCTGATCCGTTCGTGGGACCACTGGATCGATCTGCCGCAGCGCGTCGGCAACCAGGTGGCGCGGCTGATCGGTGCACGTGACGGCGAGGTCGTCGTCCACGACACGACGACGATGAACGTGTACCAACTCGTGCACGCCGCGATCGCGCTGCGACCGGATCGGCGAGTGATCGCGATCAGCGACCACGACTTCCCGACCGATCGTTATGTGGTCGACGGCATCGCGGCACGAACCGGCCATGAGGTGCGGCACGGATTCGAGCAGCTCGACGACGTCGCCGTGATGGTGCGCTCCGTCATCGACTACCGCACGGCGGAACTCGTCGACGTCGCGGCCGAGACGGCACGGGCCCACGCCGCCGGTGCACTCGTGGTCTGGGACCTCTCGCACGCTGTCGGCGCGATCGACATCGACCTGCGGGCCTGCGGCGCGCAGTTCGCGATCGGCTGCAGCTACAAGTTCCTCAACGGCGGCCCCGGTGCACCGGCGTGGTCGTACGTCGCGGAGGAACTCCACTCCGTCGTCGAGCAGCCGATCTGGGGCTGGTTCGCCACGAAGGACCAGTTCGACATGGGTCCGGTGTTCGAGCCGCGCGAGGACATCGCCCGTCTCCTCCTCGGGACGCCGTCGATCCTCGCCCTCACCGCGGCCGAGGTCGGCATCTCCCTCTCCGTGGAGGCCGGGATGCCAGCGATCCACGCCAAGGGCACGGCGCTCACCGGCTTCGCACTCGACCTGTGCGATCAGCTCGGCCTCGAGTCACCGACCCCGCGCGAGCCGGCTCGCCGCGGCAACCACGTCGCCATCCGTCACCCGCGGGCACGTGAGGTCGTGAAGGAACTCGCGGCTCGTGACGTGCTGTTCGACTTCCGTCAGCCCGACGTCGTGCGCGCCGGCTGCTCGCCGCTCACGACCCGCTTCGTCGACGTCTTCGACGGCCTCTCCCTCCTGTAGCCCACGATCTCGGTACGTATGGTTCCGGAATCCGGGACGATCTGCGCCGAGATCGGTGGGGTGGTGGTGATAGGTGACCGGATGGGTAGCGTTTCGGGCATGGCCGTGACCGTTCGCATCCCCACCACCCTTCGCCCGATGGCGGGCGGCGCCTCCACCGTCCAGGTCGAGGGCGCGACCCTCTCCGACGTGATCGCCGCCCTCGAGGCTGCGCACCCGGGCTTCCACGATCGCCTGATCGACGAGAACGGCGCTCTGCGCAAGTTCGTCAACCTGTTCGTGGCCGATGACGACGTCCGCTACCTCGACGGCCTCAACACCGCGGTGCCGGCCGGCGAGACGGTCAGCATCATCCCCGCCGTCGCCGGCGGTTGCTGAACACGTTCCCGACAGCGCCCCCGGCCCTGCCGATCCGCGCCAGAATGGGCGTGTGACGCCCCCCTCCCGGTCCGCGCGGACCACCCCCTCGCCGTTCGCCGGCCTCAGCCCCGAGATGCTCGCGGCTGTCGCCCACAAGCTGAACGACCCGCTGCACGCGATGACCGGACTCACCAGCCTGTTGGCGTCGACGTCGCTGTCACCCGAAGCGCGGGGATGGGTCGAGGAACTGCAGAACCAGGTCGGCGGGCTGTCGGCCATCGTCGACGACCTACTCGACATGTCGAGCCTCGGGATCGGCTCGTTGCGCCTCGCCCCACGGGCCGTGGTCATCCGGCCGATGCTCGACGAGGTGGTGGCGGTGGCACAGGACACCGTCGTCGACGGCACGCGTGTCACCTGCGCGGTGGCCGACGATGTCCCGGCCGTGGTCCTCGCCGACCCCGACCGACTGCGTCAGGTCGTCCGCCACCTGGTCGACAACGCGATCCGCTTCACCCACGGCGGCACCGTGGTCGTCACCGCTGCGGTGCTGCGCACGGGACGTCTGCAGATCACCGTGACCGACGACGGTGAGGGCATCCCGTCCGGCGAGACGGAGCGCGTCTTCGAGCCGTTCATGACGGCCTCGAACGGAGGCCAGCACACCGGTTCGGGCCTCGGGCTCTCCCTCGTCCGCCAGGTGGTCGCCCTGATGGGCGGAGCCGTGCTGCTGAGCAGCGAACTCGGCAAGGGCACGGAGGTCTCGGTCGAGATCCCGCTCGTCGCTGCACCCGAGCCGGCTCCGGTGGGAACGATCGAGCCGTCGGTCGCCGACGGTGTGCGCGTGCTGGTGGTCGACGACGACGAGGTCATCCGGCTCGTCGGTGTTGCCCAGCTGCGTCACCTTGGGTTGCACTCGACAGCGGTCACCTCGGGCGACGAGGCCGCTGCGGTGATGTCGACCTCGACCGAGCGGCCTGACATCGTGCTGATGGACGTCGTGATGCCGGGCCTCGACGGCCTCGAGGCCACTCGCCTGATCCGCGCCGACGAGGCCGCGCACGCGGAGCGCGGACGCGCCGTGATCATCGGCATCACGGCCGACACCCTGGCGACCGAGCGCTCGGCGGCCGAGGCGGCGGGGATGGACGACTTCCTGCACAAGCCGGTCCGGCTCGAGGCCCTCGCCGTGGCGCTCGGGCGCTGGCTGCGCGGTGGCGCCGGCTCGCTCGCCCAGGCGGGTGCCGTCGACGAGTCGGCGCTCACCACCCTCGCCGCCGATCTCGGTGACGACGGGGTGGTGCGACAGCTCGTGTCGACCTTCCTCGACGAACTCCCGTCGCGCCGGAGTGCGCTCTCGACCGCTCGCGACAACGGCGACATGCC
>JBEBDM010000201.1:0-3143 GCA_041156905.1 Actinomycetota bacterium
CGGGGATCGTGGCGCACCACTCGCGTACGGCGGCCGGCACGTGCTCCGGGTCGCAGTCGGGCACGGCACCGTCGCTCCAGAGCGCGAGCAGGGCGAGCACGTGCTTGCACGGACGGAGCGAACTCGGGCAGGTGCACCTCGACCGCAGTGCTCGGTGATGGGCGAGCACGTCGTAGGGCTCGGCCGCCGTGCCACGGAACCGGCCCCAGACAGCCGTGCCGTCGCAGCCCAGTCCGATCCAGGACGCTGGCTCGACGAGGGGCATCGCCGCGGTCCAGGTCGAGGCACGCGGCGCGAGGGCGATCACCTGCGCTCGGGGCCAACGGTCGGACGGCATGGGGGCACCGTAGCGACGGGGTGTGCGCGGGTGGGACCTTGGTCCCACCGAGAAAGTGGCGGATGTCATGCCGCACACGGGAACTCTGTGGCGACACTGTGCGACCAAGAGGTCATGAGCATGAAGCACCACCACACCACCACACCCCCCACCCGCGTTCTCCGTCGTTCGTTCGCCGTCCTGGCCGCCGGGTCGCTGGTCCTCGGACTCGCCGCCTGCGGCGACGACTCCGCGTCGACCACCACCGAGACCGTGTCGACCGAGACCGTGTCGACCGAGGCTGTGTCCACCGAGAGCACTGCGCCCGTCACCGAGCTCACCGTCTCGGGGGCGTGGGCCCGCACCAGCCCGATGATGGCCACGATGGGCGCCGCCTACATGACCATCACCAGCCCGGTCGACGACCGGCTGTTGGGCGCCGCCATCGACCCGAGCGTCGCCGACCACGCCGAGGTCCACGAGGTCGTGATGGTCGAGAGCACCGACACCACCATGGCGATGGGCTCGGACACCACCATGGCGATGGGTATGGGCTCGGACACCACGATGGCCATGGGTGGCGAGATGACGATGCGCGAGGTCGACCACATCGACCTCATGGCGGGAGTGCCGCTCGAACTCGCGCCCGGCGGGTACCACGTCATGATCATCGACCTCGTCGCCCCGCTCGAGATCGGCAGCTCGATCTCGATCACCCTGAGCTTCGAGACCGCCGGTGACATCGTGGTCGACGTTCCGGTGCTCGACGAGGCGCCGTGACCCGACATGCACGCTGGTCCCGATCGGTGCGGCTCGCCGTGCTGACCGGGACCGCCTGCCTGCTCGCCGCCTCCTGTGGGGGCGGCGAGACCGCGTCCGGACCCGGGGCCGTGGTCGTCACCGACTCCTCCGGGGCCGAGGTCGTCGTGAGCGAGATCACCGACGGCCCACTCGTCGCCAACCTCTGGGCCACCTGGTGCCCACCGTGCGTCGCCGAGATGCCGGCCTTCGACGAGGTCGCCCGAGATCCGGACGTCGCAGGGGTGACGATCGTCGGTATCAACGTCGGTGACGATGCCGACGACGCGACGTCGTTCGCTGCCGAACTCGGCGTCACCTACCCCCAGTTCACCGACCCCGACGGGCTGCTCGGCACGGCGCTCTCGGTGAGCGCCCTACCTGCCACGGCCTTCTTCGCGGCCGATGGCACACTGGTGAGCGTCCACGCCGGGGCCTTCACCGCCGACGAACTGCGCGCCGCGATCCGCGGCGCGTTCGAGGCCTGAGCAGTCACGACCACACGACAGGGACGACCATGAGACACCTCCTCCGCCCACTCGCCCTCGCCACCCTCGCCGTCGTGGCGACGGGTTCGCTCGTCGCGTGCGGTGACGACTCGGCGACCCTGGGCGACGGTGCGGCGGCGCTCGCCGGCTACGAACTCGATCCCGCACCGCAGGTGGGTGAGTTGACCATGCCCGATGCCTCGGTCGGCGGGACCGACTTCGCCTTCCGCGCCGAGCCGGGACACCTGCTCCTCACCTACTTCGGGTACACGATGTGCCCCGACGTCTGCCCCACGACGCTGAGCGAGGTGAAGAAGGCCCTCAAGGCGCTCGGCGAGCGCTCCGACTCGGTCGACCTCGCGATGGCCACCGTCGACCCCGCACGCGACATGGGCGACATGCTCACCAAGTACGTGCAGAGCTTCGTGGACGACGCCCACGCGCTGCGAACGGAGGACGACGCGGTCCTGCAGACCGTGGCCGGCACCTTCGGGGCTGGCTACAGCGTGACCACCAACGACGCCGGCGAGATCGAGGTCTCGCACAGCGGCAACGTGTTCGTCGTCGATGCGACCGGCTCGGTCGTTCTCGTGTGGCCCTTCGGGATCACCGGCGAGTCGATGGCCCGCGACCTCGCCGCACTCCTCGACAGGGGTGTGGCCTGATGATCCGCCGTTCGCTGCACGTCGCCATCGCAGTCGTGGCGCTCGCCGCTCCCACCGCCCTCACGGCGTGTGGATCCGACGACACCCCGGCGATCGCGTCGTACGGAGAGGTGTCACCCGACGAGACCGCCGACTACGAGTACGTCGTGCCCTACGGCACGAGCGTCCGGATCAACGCCGGTCAGGTGGTCGACCTCATGCCCCAGTACCTCGAGGTGCGCGTCGGCGAGACGATCCGCATCAAGAACCAGGACAGCCGCGACTACATGATCGGCCCGTTCTTCGTGGCGGCCGCCCAGACGCTCTCGATGCGCTTCACCCAGGAAGGCACGCTCTCGGGCACGTGCACGATGAACCCCGAGGGCATCTTCGAGATCAAGGTCCTCCCCTGACCCGACGCGGTCGCACGGCCCGCTCGCTCACGGGATCGCGTGCAGCCCCCACACCGGGTTGGCGTTGACCACCCAGTCCTGTTCGCAGCGCACCAGCACCTCGACGAACTCCGTGCCGGCCTTCTCGGCGTGCAGCGTGTACTCCCCGGGCGGCACGTTCACCCAGATCACTCCACCGTCGATGCTCGACGTCGCCTGGGCCGGATCGGGCAGCACGTCGTCGTTGAAGTAGATCGGAGCAACCACCTCGGGCTCGAGCCGCGCAACGGCACCCTCGACGCCGTGCGGATGGAACTCGATGAACTCGGCGAAGGGCATCCCGACCATCCGGGCGTCACCGACCGTCGTGACGATCGCGCATCCGTCCTCGAAGGGGTCACGGCCGGTGATACTCGCCATCAGGGCGCGGAGGCCGTCGTAGATCGGGTCGGACGGGGTCTGGAAGTTCACCCCGTCGAGCTCTGCACCATCGTGTTCGGCATTG
>JBEBDM010000202.1:0-2620 GCA_041156905.1 Actinomycetota bacterium
GGCGGCGAGCATGAGCGTGAGCACCTCGGTGTCGCTCGTGGCCGTGAGCCCGAAGCCGCGGTTGAGCAGCTCGTCGCGCAGCGCCGGAGCGTTCACGAGGTTGCCGTTGTGGGCCACCGACAGCGGGCCGTGCATCGTCTCGACGAGGAACGGCTGGATGTTGCGGTGGGCGTTGGCGCCGGTGGTGCTGTAGCGGGTGTGGCCGATGGCGTGGTAGCCGGTGAGCGTCGCCATCGTCGCGGGCGTGAAGACGTTGGCGACGAGGCCGCTGTCCTTGTGCATGCGCACGCGCGAACCGTCGCTGGTGGCGATGCCAGCCGCTTCCTGACCGCGGTGCTGGAGGGCGAAGAGGCCGAAGAAGGCCAACTGGGCGATGCCCTCGCCGTGGGGTGTCGAGACGCCGAGCACACCGCACTCCTCGTGGGGAGCGTCGTCGCTCACGGGACTGTCGTCAGGGAACATGGCGGAGGTTCTCCGTGATGCGAGGGCCGACGGGGTAGGCGCCGGGCACGAAGGTGGTGCCGGTGAGCCGCTCGTAGGCGTCGATGTAGCGGGCCGAGGTCTGGTGCCAGACGTCGTCGGGGAGCACGGGTGGTTCGCCATCGCCGGTGTAGCCGGCGTCGAGCAGGGCCCGACGCACGACCTCCTTGTCGAGGCTCTCTGGCTCGTCCCCCGCCGCGAGCCGCTGCTCGTAGGTGGCGGCGACCCAGTACCGCGACGAGTCGGGTGTGTGCATCTCGTCGATCAGGATCACCGCACCGTCGGCATCGAGACCGAACTCGTACTTGGTGTCGGCGAGGATCAGCCCGGCGTCGGCGGCACGTTCCTGACCCCGACGGAAGAGGAGCAGAGCAGCCTCGACGACCTCCCCCCACACCCGTGCAGGAACGAGACCCTGCTCGACCACGTCGGCCACCGACAGGGGGACGTCGTGGGCGCCGTCGTTCCCCTTGGTGGTGGGCGTCACGAGGGCGTTCGGGAGTGCGGTGTTCTTGAGGAGCCCGTCGGGGAAGTGGTGCCCGTAGATGGTGCGAGCACCCTCGGCGTACTGGCGCCAGAGCGAGGTGCTCGTTACGCCGGTGATGTACCCGCGCACGATGACCTCGACGGGGAGCGGGCTCGCGGCACGGGCCACCAGCACGTTCGGGTCGGGCACCGAGACGACGTGGTTCTGGACGATGTCGGAGGTCTGCTCGAACCACCACGCAGCGAGTTGGTTGAGGACCTGACCCTTCAGCGGCACCCCGGCGATGATCCGGTCGAAGGCCGAGAGCCGGTCGGTGGTGACGAAGAGCCGGTGGCCGTCGTCGAGACGGTACGAGACCCGCACCTTGCCGTCGCGTCGGTCGGCGAGTGGCAGGTCGATGTCGAGGAACGGCTCGCGGGGCAGGTGGTCGTACGGCACCTCAGCGACCTCCTGCATGGGCGACACCGCGCCTGAAGAGTTCGAGTCCGAGCGGACGAGAAGTGCCGTCGCGGTGTAGCGGGTGCTGGCGACGCGTCACGTGGTTCTCGGGGTGTGGCATGAGGCCCAGCACCAGCCCCGACTCGTCGCACACCCCAGCAATGTCGAGGGTCGAGCCGTTCGGGTTGCGACCCGAGTAGGTGAGCGCGATCTGACCCGACGAGGCGAAAACGGCCGGGTCTGGGTGCACGTAGCGCCCCTCACCGTGGGCGATCGGGCAGTCGAACTCGTCGAGGTCACGGGTCCACACGCATCGACCGGACGGTGCGGAGAGGGTGACCCACTCGCACTGGAAGTGGCCACTCTCGTTGTGGGCGAGTGCACCGGGGAGCAGGCCGGTGCCGGTGAGCACCTGGAAGCCGTTGCAGATCCCGATCACCGGGCGACCCGAGGCGACGAAGGTCCGCAGGTGTTCGCCGACACGATGCGTGAGCTCGAGCGACCACATCCGGCCTGCGCCGAGCGCGTCGGCGTAGCTGAACCCTCCGGCGACCACCAGCATGTCGGTGGCCTCGAGGAGAGTCGGTCGGGCGACGAGTTCGGCGAGCAGCACGACCTCGGGGACGGCTCCCGCGAGCTCGAGGGCGAACGACACGTCGCCGTCGCGGTTGGTGCCGGGGGCGGCGAGGACGAGGGCTCTCGGTGCTGCGCTCATCGGGCGACCTCCCGTCGGGTGAACGCGGCGACGGCGGCCTCGAGAGGAACGTCGAGTCCGCAGCCGAGGATCGCCGGTTCGGTCGTCACCGTGCCGATCACGTGAACGGGCTGGTCGACCACCGAGCGGAACCAGTCGAGATCGGCGGGGGAGAGCTCGCAGAGGAAGCGGCCACAGGTCTCGCTGAAGAGCGCGGTCGTCGCCGAGGTGTGCGGGAGCGACTCGATGCGGACTCCGAGTCGCCCGGCGATGGCCATCTCGGCGAGGGCGACGGCGAGGCCACCCTCGCTGAGGTCGTGGCAGGCCATGACGCGCCCAGCGCGCAGCGCCCCGTGGAGTCGCTGGTAACGGGCGAGGGCGTCGACGACGGGAGCAGGAACGACGTCAGTGCCGTCGCCATGGGAGTTCGACGTGTGCTGGACCATCCGGAAGTGGCTGCCGGCGAACTCGGTGGCGGTGTCGCCGACCTGGACGACGACGTTCCCCGGAGTCGTGAGCAC
>JBEBDM010000203.1:0-11860 GCA_041156905.1 Actinomycetota bacterium
CCCTGCCGTGCGCACGGGTCAACGGTACACCCCGCTAGTTTGCTGCTCATGACCTCTCCCGACGGAACCCCCGTGGACATCAAGCCCCGCAGCCGCGACGTCACTGACGGCATGCAGAAGGCACCGGCCCGTTCGATGCTGCGCGCCGTCGGTATGACCGACGACGACTGGGTGAAGCCGCAGGTCGCCGTGGCGTCGGCCTGGAACGAGGTCACCCCCTGCAACATGACCCTGCGCAAGCTCGCCGAGCACGTCAAGGACGGCGTGCGTGCCTCGGGCGGCTTCCCGATGGAGTTCGGCACGATCACCGTCAGCGACGGCATCAGCATGGGTCACGAGGGAATGCGCGCCTCGCTCGTCAGCCGTGAGGTCATCACCGACTCGGTCGAGACGGTGATGCACGCCGAGCGTCTCGACGCCTTCGTCGGTCTCGCCGGTTGCGACAAGAGCATCCCGGCGATGCTGATGGCGGCCGCTCGTCTCGACCTCGCCAGCGTCTTCGTCTACAACGGCAGCATCATGCCGGGCCAGCACGACGGCAAGGCCCTCGACATCACGAGCGTCTTCGAGGCCGTCGGTGCGTGCGCCCTCGGCCACATCACCGAGGAAGAGCTCACCGAGATCGAGCGCAAGGCCTGCCCCGGTGAGGGCGCCTGCGGTGGCATGTTCACTGCCAACACGATGTCATCGATCGCCGAGGCCATGGGCATGTCGCTGCCGGGCACTGCATCGCCGCCCGCCATCGACGGGCGCCGCGAGTCGGACGCCCGTCTCGCCGGTGAGGCGATCGTGAACATGCTCCGCAAGGGCATCACCTCACGCCAGATCATCACCAAGAAGGCGCTCGAGAACGCGATCGCCGTCACCTCGGCGCTCGGCGGCAGCACCAACGCCGTGCTCCACCTCCTCGCCATCGCCAACGAGGCCGGAGTCGAGCTCGAGCTCGAGGACTTCAACCGCATCGCCGCCAAGGTCCCGCACGTGGCCGACATGAAGCCGGGCGGCAAGTACCACATGAGCGACCTCGACCGCGTGGGTGGTGTGCCTGTCGTGCTGAAGATGCTCCTCGACGCCGGTCTGCTCCACGGCGATTGCCTCACCGTGACCGGCAAGACGATGGCCGAGAACCTCGCCGACATCAACCCGCCGGCTCCCGACGGTGTCGTCGTGCACCCTCTCGACAAGCCGATCAACGCCGAGGGCGGCATCGTCGTGCTCACGGGTTCGCTCGCGCCGAAGGGCGCGGTCGTCAAGGTCGCCGGTCTCAGTGCCGAGCAGAAGGAGTTCACCGGAACCGCTCGCGTGTTCGACGGTGAGGATGGCGCGATGGAGGCCATCCTGTCGGGCAGCATCGAGCCGGGCACCGTGCTCGTCATCCGCTACGAGGGTCCGAAGGGTGGGCCCGGCATGCGCGAGATGCTCGCCATCACCGGTGCTCTCAAGGGAGCCGGGCGTGGTGCTGACTGCGCGCTCATCACCGACGGTCGCTTCAGCGGTGGCACGTGGGGCTTCTGTATCGGGCACGTGGCGCCCGAGGCCGTCGACGGTGGTCCGATCGCCTTCGTGCGCGACGGCGACCAGATCCGCATCGACGTGCATGCCCTGAGCCTCGACCTCCTCGTCGACGACTCGGAGATCGCCAAGCGCCGCGCCAGCTGGGCGCCCAACCCGCCTCGCTACACCTCCGGTGTGCTCGGCAAGTACGCCCGCCTGGTGCAGGGCGCCGAGACCGGCGCCATCACCAACACCCTCTGACCCAGCACCCCCCACGATCTCGGTACGTATCGTCCCGGAATCCGGGACGATCTGCGCCGAGATCGGTGGGGTGCGGTGGGGTGGGGGTCAGGTGAAGATGATCTGGCCGCCGGCGGCGATGTCGTAGAAGTCGCCGACGGTGATGATCTCCTGGGCCTGCTCGATGAAGTCGTCCTTGGTGAGGCCGAACATGTCAACGCTGGCCTTGCAGAGATAGAGCCCGCAGCCGGTGTCGCTGATCATCTCGATGAACTCGTGGATCGGCGGGATGTCGAGCTCGTCCATCTTCTTGGTCATCATGTGCGTGGCCAGTGCGCTCATGCCGGGCAGGCTGCCGAGCAGGGTCGGGATGTGCATCGCCGGGTTTCCGACGGTGGCCACCTTGATGTGCTCGATGCGGGTCTTGTGCACTGCGTCGAGCCCGAAGAAGGTGAAGAACAGGTTGGCCTCGATGCCCTCGGCGCGGGCGCCGTTGGCCATGATCAGTCCTGGGTAGATGCCCTCGAGCGATCCCTTCGAGATGATGATGCTGACCTTGGTGATCGTGTCGCCGTTGGTCGTGGTGGGGGACATGTCAGATGCATCCCTTCGGCTTGGGGATCCCGGAGATGCGTGCGGCCATCTTGGCCGGGCCCTTCGGGAACAGTTCGTAGAGTTCCTTGACCGTGACGCCCGAGGTCTTGCCGAGCACGCGCACCGTGGGGCCGGTGCCCTTCTCGAAGTACTCCTTGCGCATGAAGTCGATGACCGTCCAGTGGGCCGGCGTGAGTTCGGCGATCCCGTCGTCGGCGGCCATCTCGGCGGCCATCTCGCGGGTCCACTGGTTCGGGTCGGTGAAGAAGCCTTCCTCGTTGAGGTCGACTCCGACTCCGGCGATGACTGCGGTGCTCATACCGACACCGTCTCCTTTCCTGAGGTGGGCATCGAGGCCCCGATGCCGGGGATGTCACGGCCCTGTAGGAGGGCGTGCCAGTAGAACCACTGGAACATCAGCTTCCCCATGTGGTTCATGCGGCTCTCCTTCAGGAGGGGCATGCCGACGCTGGCGGGGAAGTGGCCAGGGAGGGGCTGCGTCTCGTAGTTGAAGTCGATGAGCAGCGCCTTGCCGAAACCGGTCTCGATGAAGCAGTTGGCGTGTCCGTCGTAGGCATCGTCGAGCGGACGGTGTTCGAGGTAGGCGACGATGTTCTCGACGAGCACCTCACCCTCGAAGTGCGTCACCGAGCCGGCCTTGGAGGCCGGGACGTTGGTGGCGTCACCGAGAGCGAACACGTTCGTCTTGGCGAGCGACTGGAGTGTCGACTTGTCGGTGGGGACGAAGTTGAGCTCGTCGCCGAGGCCGGGGCTGCGGCCCACCCAGTCGGCGCCGCTGTGGAGCGGCACGACGACGGCCAGGTCGAACGGGATCTCGCGGCCGTCGTAGCCGATGAGACGACCGCCATCACCGTCGACCTCACCCGTGTTGAACTCGGTGACGAGCCGCACGCCTTTCTCGGCGAGCAGGTCGGCGAGTGCGGCCGAGGCGACGGGCTTGGTGAACGCTCCGTCGAGGGGAGTCGCGTAGGTGATCTCGACCTTGTCGCGCATGCCGCGCTCGGTGAAGTACCAGTCGGCCAGGAAGCAGAACTCGAGTGGGGCGACCGGGCACTTGATCGGCATGTCGACGACGTTCACCAGCAGACGTCCGCCCTCGAAGGAGGCGAGAGCCTGCTCGAGGGCCGTGGCCCCGGCGAGGTCGTAGAACGTGAAGACCTTCTCGTTCCAGCCCGGGCCGGTGAGACCGGGCGTCTCGTCGAAGGCGAGCTGCGAGCCGGTCGCGACGACGAGCACGTCGTAGGCGAGTTCACGGCCGTCGGCGAGCACGACGGTGTCGCGGCCGGTCTCGACATGGTCGATCGCCTGCTGGACGAACTCGATGCCCGGACGGAGCTGCGCCTTGCGTGGTCGGACGATGTCCTGGTCGTGGGCGAGGCCGAACGGGACGAACAACAGACCCGGCTGGTAGAGGTGGTGGTCGTCCTGGTCGACGACGACGATCTCGTAGTCGTGGTGACGCCGGTGGAGCCGGTTGGCCGTGAGCGTGCCGCCGGTGCCGCCGCCGAGGATCACGATGCGCTTCTTCATGGGGGAGGTCCTTTCCTCACCCACATGATCGGTCGGTCATACCCCTGGGGGTAGGGCCGATCGGCCCTACTTCGCGGAGGACCTCCGCAGGACCCGTCCGGCCACCGCTCGCCAGCCGAGGAGGAACAGGCCGGTGAAGAGAGTGGCGACGATGACGAACGAGAGTTGGACGCCGCGGTCCCAGACCCTCCAGCGGAGCATCATCCCGACAGCGACAGTGGCCCACCACACGTGGATCCCGGTGGAGAGCGCGAACGGGGCGCGCCACCCACGGGCGATCGCCCAGCCCGCGGCGGCGCCGACGATGAACGGGGCGGCGATCTCGAGCGGGCTGCTCGCGCTGGAGTGGTTGTTACGGCCGAGCGCGGCGAAGAGCACGAGGGCGACGACGTCGGCGACGGCGGCGACGGCCAGTCGGCGGGGCGTCGTGGCGGGCTCAGTCATGGGCGGTGAACTGGCCGACCTTGCCGCGGAAGAACAGCAGCGCGTTCGGGTCGGAGTCGGCGTCGGCGTGCTCGAGTTCGACCACCCGGCCCATCACGAAGACGTGGTCACCGGCCTCGACCACCTGCTCGATGCGGCAGTCGATCCAGGCGATGGCCCCGTCGAGCAGTGGCGAGCCGGTGATCGGGGTGGTCGAGAAGTCGACACCCTCGAACGGGTGCTCGATGCTGCTCTTGGCGAACCGCCAGCACAGATCGGCCTGATCCGCGCCGAGGATGTTCACGCAGAACGATCCGGCTGCCTCGATCGCCTTCCAGCGCTCGGAGGTCACCATCGGGAGGAAACCGACCAGCGGCGGGTCGAGCGAGACCGAGGTGAACGAACCGATGGTGAACCCGACCGGTCGGCCGTCGGGGTTCGTGGCGGTGATCACGGTGACCCCGGTGGGGAAGTGGCCGAGCACTTGGCGGAAGAGCGACGGATCGATCGACATGGGGGCGACTGTATGCCACAGTCGGTGCCGTGGGCGAGAAGGCGGAACTGCGACGTCGGATGCGGATGGCGAGGGACATGGTCGACGACCGCCTCATGCGCAGCGTCGACCTCTGGACGCGGGTCGCGGCCCTGCCGGAGTACGCCTCGGCGACGGGTGTGATGGCCTTCGTGGGCTTCCGTGGCGAGCCCGACACCGACCCGCTCTTCGCTCGCCTCGCGGCCGACGGCAAGCGACTGTTGCTGCCCCGGGTGGAGGGTCCCGACATCGTCGTGTGCGACGGCGCCGGCCCGATGCAGACGAGCGGGTATGGCGTGAGCGAACCGACGGGGCCGGCCCTCGGCGCCGATGTCGTCGACCTCGTGATCGTCCCCGGCCTCGCCTTCACGCTCGACGGCGGCCGGCTCGGGTACGGCGGCGGGTTCTACGACCGCTTCCTGCCGACCCTGCGCAACGGTGTCATCTCCGTGGGTGTGTGCTTCGACGAGCAAGTGGTCGACCACCTGCCCGTCGAGGCCCACGACATCCGGGTGGCGCGGGTCGTCAGCGCCTGAGCCAGCGCCGGAGTCAGCGCCGGAGATTCAGGAGCGTCTGCTCCAGCACGTGCTGCTGGCGGAACAGGTCGTGCTCGGGATACGTGCCCGGCGTGGTCATCGGCGCCTTGTAGTAGAAGGACAACCAGTCCTGGATGCCGTGCATCCCGGCGCGCTGCGCGAGGTCGCTGAACAGCACGAGGTCGAGTGCGAGCGGTGCGGCGAGGATGCTGTCACGGCACAGGAAGTCGATCTTCAGCTGCATCGGGTAGCCGAGCCATCCGAAGATGTCGATGTTGTCCCAACCCTCCTTGTTGTCGCCACGCGGGGGGTAGTAGTTGATCCGGACCTTGTGGTACACGTCGCCGTAGAGCTCGGGGAACAGCTCGGGTTCGAGGATGTGCTCGAGCACGCCGAGCTTCGACTCCTCCTTGGTCTTGAAGTTGTCGGGGTCGTCGAGGACCTCGCCGTCGCGGTTGCCGAGGATGTTGGTGCTGTACCAACCGTTGAGTCCGAGCAGCCGTGAGCGCAGCATCGGGCCGATCACGGTCTTCACGAGCGTCTGGCCGGTCTTGAAGTCCTTGCCACTGATCGGAACGCGACGCTCGACGGCGAGTTCGCGCAGCGCCGGGATGTCGACGGTCAGGTTCGGCGCTCCGTTGGCGAAGGGCACCCCTTCGAGGATGGCAGCGTAGGCGTAGAGCATCGACGGGGCGATGGTCGGGTCGTTGGCGTCGATCGCGGCCTCGAAGGCCTCGAGCGTCTGGTGGGCCGGACCGGGTTCGATGAAGATCTCGGTGCTCGCGCACCAGATCATCACCAGCCGGTCGCAGCGCTTCTCCTCGCGGAACCGGTGGATGTCGGCACGGATGGCCTCGAGCATCGAGCGCTTGTCGATGGTCTGGAGGTGGTTGCCGGCGTCGATCCGCTTGACGTACTGGCGGTCGAAGGCGGCCGGCATCGGACGCACGTCGCGCAGCGCGTCGCTGATCCCCTCGATGTGCTTGCCGCCCTCGAGCACCCCGGCGCGGGTGGCGGCGACGTAAGCGTCGTCCGGGAACGGGTCCCAGGCACCGAAGACGACGTCGTCGAGGGAGGCGATCGGGACGAGATCGCGGATCGGGGTGCTGACCCCGTCGACGCGGATCGTGCCCATCTGGGAGAGGCTCCCGGTCGGTGCGGCCAGACCGCGCTTCACGAGCTCGACGCCGGCGATGAGCGTGCTGGCCACGGCGCCGAGGCCCACGGTGAGGATGCCGAGACGTCCGTCGGCAGGGGCGGGGACGGGGCCGAGGGGAGTGGGGGTGTCAGTCATGCGGGGAGGGTAGAAAAGGTGGAACGCTCTACGTCCGGAGCCCCGAAAAATCGTGGGCGTGGGTTGTGAGACCCCGGGATCCCTGCCAGAATCGGCAGCGATGCGTACTTCCGATGCCGCTCTCACGCTCGTCGTAGTAGTCGTCTAGACGCACGCCCCCACATATCTTTCGCGTGCGTCCGCCTCCCTCACGGGGGGCTCTTTCGTTTTTCCGGCCATACTCACTCGTCCGATTCCAGGAGAAGACCATGAAGCTCACCGGGGCCCAGGCCCTCATCAAGGCACTCGAGATGGAGCAGGTGGAGACCGTCTTCGGTCTCCCCGGCGGCTGCATCCTGCCCGCCTACGACCCGCTGCTCGACTCGTCGATCCGCCACATCCTCGTGCGTCACGAGCAGGGCGCCGGCCACATGGCCGAGGGCTATGCCCACGTGACGGGCCGCCCCGGAGTTGCCCTGGTCACCAGCGGCCCGGCCGCGACCAACATGGTCACCCCGCTGATGGACGCCTACATGGACTCCATCCCGATGGTCTGCATCACCGGTCAGGTCCCGACGGGTGCGATCGGCACCGACGCCTTCCAGGAGTGCGACACCGTCGGCATCACCCGCAGCGCCACCAAGCACAATGAGCTGGTCATGACCGCCCAGGACCTCCCGATGGCGGTCCGTCAGGCGTTCCACATCGCGACCACCGGCCGCCCCGGCCCGACGCTGATCGACGTTCCCAAGGACGTCCTGATCAACACGATGGACTGGTACTGGCCCACCGACGAGGAGGTCGCCGACAGCCTTCCCGGTTACCGCCCGACCACCAAGGGTCACCCGCGGATGATCAAGGAGGCCGCCCGTCTCATCCTCGAGTCGGAGCGTCCGGTCATCTACGCCGGCGGCGGCATCCTCAAGGCCCGTGCGGCCGAGGCCCTGCGCGAGCTGGCCGAGATGTGCGACATCCACGTCGTCACGACCCTCATGGCCCGTGGTGCGTTCCCCGACGACCACCGTCTCTGCCTCGGCATGCCCGGCATGCACGGCAACGCCACCGCCATCACGGCGATGCAGAAGAGCGACCTGCTGATCACCCTCGGCGCCCGCTTCGACGACCGCATCACCGGCAAGATCTCGGCGTTCGCCCCCGAGGCCAAGGTCATCCACGTCGACATCGACCCGGCGGAGCAGGGCAAGGTCCGTCGCCCCGACGTCCCGATCGTCGGCGATGCGAAGTACGTCATCGAGGAGATCATCAAGGCGATCCGCGACCTCAAGGCGTCGGGTGCCACGGCGGCCGACACCTCGGCGTGGAAGAGCCGGATCAGCGGCTGGCGCGAGCAGTTCCCGCTCAGCTACGAGCCGAGCCAGCCCGGTGAGGCCCTCAAGCCGCAGTACTGCCTCGAGCAGCTCCGCGACTCGGCCCCCGAGGGCACCATCCTCGTGTCGGGCGTCGGCCAGCACCAGATGTGGAGCAGCCAGTTCTGGACCTTCAACGAGCCGTACACCTGGGTCAACTCGGGTGGTCTGGGCACGATGGGCTTCAGCATCCCCGCCGCCATCGGCGCCAAGGTCGGCCGCCCCGACCGCACGGTGTGGGCCGTCGACGGTGACGGTTGCTTCCAGATGACCGCCCAGGAGCTCGTCACGGCGAGCGTCGAGCGCATCCCGGTCAAGGTCGCCATCCTCAACAACAGCTACCTCGGCATGGTCCGTCAGTGGCAGGAGATGTTCTACGAGGAGCGCTACAGCGAGGTCTACCTCTCGCCCGAGGTCCCCGACTTCGTGAAGTGGGCCGAGGCGATGGGTTGCGTCGGTATCCGCGTCGAGAGTCCCGAGGAAGTCCAGCCGGCCATCGACAAGGCGAACAGCGTCGACGACCGCCCGGTCGTGGTCGACTTCCGCACGGCCGCCAGCGAGAAGGTCTTCCCGATGGTCCCCGCCGGCTTCAGCAACGACGACGTGATCCTGCCGTCCTGGCAGAACGACAACCGGGAGTTCCTGCGGTGAGCGACACGACCCATCACATCCTCTCGGTCCTCGTCCAGAACCGTCCGGGCGTGCTCGCCCGGGTCTCGAGCCTGTTTGCCCGCCGTGGCTTCAACATCTTCAGCCTCGCCGTCGCGCCGGCCGAGGACGAGGGCTTCAGCCGCATCACGGTCGTGGTCGACGTCGAGGAGACCCCGCTCGAGCAGATCACCAAGCAGCTCTTCAAGCTCATCGAGGTCGTCAAGATCAGTGAGCTCGACCCGCGTCGCTGCGTGGAGCGTGAGCTGCTCCTCGCCACCGTGCGCGTGACCCCGGATCAGCGCGGCCAGGTGGTCGAGCTGACCAACATCTTCGAGGGCAAGATCCTTGCCGTCGGGGTCGAGGCGATCACCGTGTCGCTCGACGGCTCACCCGACAAACTCGACGACTTCGAGGAATTGCTCGATGGCTATGGCATCGTGGAACTCCAACGAACCGGGCGGGTCGCACTGCCCAAACTCGACCGCCAGGCGCGTCTGCGCGCTGTGGGCGGCAACTCCCGCACTACCAACGACGGAAAGGCTGGCTGACACATGGCCGCACAGATGTACTACGAGGCGGACTGTGATCCGTCGATCATTCGTGGCCGCAAGGTCGCCATCATCGGCTACGGCTCGCAGGGCCACGCCCACGCGCTCAACCTGAAGGAGTCGGGCGTCCAGGTCGTCGTCGGTCTCCGCGAGGGCAGCAAGTCGGCCGCCAAGGCCGAGGCCGCCGGCCTCAAGGTCATGGGCATCGCCGAGGCCGCCAAGTGGGCGAACCTCATCATGCTGACCATGCCCGACACCGAGCAGAAGGCCACCTACGAGGAGTTCATCAAGCCGCACATGCGCAAGGGCAAGGCCCTCGCGTTCGCGCACGGCTTCAACATCCGCTTCAAGCGCATCCGCCCGCCGAAGACCGTCGACGTGATCATGATCGCGCCGAAGGGTCCGGGCCACCTCGTGCGTCGTACCTACACCGAGGGTGGCGGCGTGCCGGCACTCATCGCCGTCCACCAGGACGCGACCGGCGGCGCCAAGGAACTCGCTCTGAGTTACGCCTCGGCCATCGGCGGCGCCCGCGCCGGCGTGATCGAGACGACCTTCAGCGAGGAGACCGAGACCGACCTGTTCGGTGAGCAGGCCGTCCTCTGCGGTGGCGTGACCTCGCTCGTGCAGGCTGGTTTCGAGACCCTCGTCGAGGCTGGCTACCAGCCCGAGATGGCCTACTTCGAGTGCCTCCACGAGGTGAAGCTGATCGTCGACCTCATGTACGAGGAGGGCATCGCCGGGATGCGGTACAGCATCAGCGACACCGCCGAGTACGGCGACCTCACCCGTGGCCCGCGCGTCGTGACGCCGCGGACCAAGGCCGAGATGAAGAAGATCCTCAAGGAGATCCAGACCGGCAAGTTCGCCAAGGAGTGGATCGCCGAGAGCGAGAGTGGCCGTGCCCGGATGAAGGAGCTCCAGGCCGCTGGCCGCGAGCACCAGATCGAGCAGGTCGGCTCGCAGCTCCGCGCCATGATGCCGTTCCTCGGCGCCGGCAAGCAGAAGGTCAGCGAGGTCAGCGGAGGCTGACCCCGGGTCGGCGGGCGCCGCGTGCGCTCGCTGCCAACAACACAGAATTCCGGTCCGGCCGAATTCCGACTTGATCAGTCGGGATTCGGCCGGTACTGTTCCCGCCCATGAGTGACAACTGGGGTTTCGAGACACGTCAGATCCACGTCGGCGGAGCGCCCGACCCGACCACCGGCGCACGTGCGGTGCCGATCTACCAGACCACGTCGTACGAGTTCCGCGATGCACAGCATGCGCAGAACCTGTTCGCCCTGGCCGAGGTCGGCAACATCTACACGCGCATCATGAACCCGACGCAGGGAGCCCTCGAGGCCCGCGTCAACAGCCTCGAGGGTGGCTGCACCACGGCGATCGGCCTTCCCGGCACGCTCGCCGTCGCCAGCGGCCAGGCCGCCGAGACGCTCGCGATCCTCACGCTTGCCGAGGCGGGCGACCACCTCGTGGCGAGCCCGTCGCTGTATGGCGGCACCTACAACCTGCTGCACTACACGCTCCCGAAGATGGGCATCACCGTCGACTTCGTCGACGACCCGCACGATCTCGAGCAGTGGAAGAGCAAGGTCCGGCCGAACACCAAGGCCTTCTTCGGCGAGACCCTCGCCAACCCGAAGAACGACATCTTCGACATCGAGGGCGT
This sequence comes from Actinomycetota bacterium, assembly GCA_041156905.1. Taxonomy (GTDB): domain Bacteria; phylum Actinomycetota; class Acidimicrobiia; order Acidimicrobiales; family Ilumatobacteraceae; genus UBA668. Next base: position 10,879 of record JBEBDM010000203.1, read on the forward strand.
CAGCAAGGTCGCCCACGACGTCGGCGTGCCGCTGATCGTCGACAACACCGTCGCCACGCCGTACCTCATCCGGCCGATCGAGTGGGGTGCCGACATCGTCGTACACAGCCTCACCAAGTTCGCCGGTGGTCATGGCACGTCGGTCGCCGGTTCGATCACCGACTCGGGCAAGTTCGACTTCTCGGCCAGCGGTCGGTTCCCGAACTTCACCGAGCCCGACCCGAGCTACCACGGCCTCGCCTACTGGCCGGCCCTCGGAGCGGGCAGCTACATCCTCAAGGCCCGGGTGCAGCTGCTGCGCGACCTCGGCATGGCCATCTCGCCGTTCAACGCCTTCATGATCCTCCAGGGTCTCGAGACGCTGAGCCTGCGCATGGAGCGCCACCTCTCGAACGCCCACAAGGTTGCCGAGTTCCTCGCTGCGCACCCGCAGGTCGAGTCGGTGTCGTACGCAGGTCTGCCGAGCAGCCCGTGGCACGAGCGGGCCAAGAAGTACGGCGGCGGCCGCGGCTACGGCAGCGTCCTCGCGTTCGACATCAAGGGCGGCGTCGAGGCCGGCCGCAAGTTCGTGGAGGGCCTCGAGCTGCACAGCCACGTCGCCAACATCGGTGACGCCCGCAGCCTCGTGATCCACCCGGCGAGCACCACCCACAGCCAACTCAGCGAGGCCGAGCAGATCAGTTCGGGCGTGCGTCCGGGTCTGGTGCGCCTCAGCGTCGGCCTCGAGTCGATCGACGACATCCTCGCCGACCTGGCTCTCGGTTTCGCCGCCGCCAAGTAATCGTCAGGACGTTCCGCCGAGGCGACTGCCGTGGCGCACCAGTGCCGTGAGGCGCTGGAGCGTCACGGCCTTGCCCATCACCACGAGGATGTCGCCGGCCCGGAGTTCGGCGTCGCTCTCGTGCCAGCGACGCACGCCCTCGTCCTCGCGCACACCGAGCACGTGGACGTCGGGGCACTTGTCGGCCAGCGCGCGCAGCGA
>JBEBDM010000204.1:0-7816 GCA_041156905.1 Actinomycetota bacterium
TGGAAGGCCGCCGGCACCGCCTCCGAGCAGGAGGGATCCGCCGACGACGTGGTGCGCCAGACGGGTTGGGTGTTCAACAACGTCACCGGACACGACCTCAGCCTCGCTGCCTTCGTCGAGACGGGCGACCACGAGACGCTCGCGTACCTGCGCGCGTTCGGGCTCGAGAGCGACGAGATGCAGCAGCAGACCCTCGTCGAGATCGGTAGCGGGATCGTCCGCATGACGTCGAGCTTCACGCGCATGTTCGGGAAGGTCGTGGCCTGCGACCTCGATGCAGCGTTCCTCGAGCGGTGCCGCGAGACCGTCGCCGAGTTCGGCGAGGTCTCCCGTCTGCAGACGTGTCACGTGGCCGATGGCCGCACCCTCGATCTCGCCGACGACTCGGCCGACATCGTGTTCAGTTACATCACGCTGCAGCACTGCCACCGCAACGACGCGGTCGCTCTCGCCCGCGAAGCCGTTCGTGTGGCCCGCCCCGGTGGGTACGTGGCGCTCAACTTCCGCACATGGGTCCCGCTCGACACCCTGCTGTGGCCGGCGGGGAAGCTGGTACGGGCGTCGTGGCGCCTTCCCAAGATCGGCCCGCGCATCGCCCAGCAGCGTGTTGCCGCCCGACTCGGTTGGCAGGCCAACCGGCTCGCCCCCGCCGACGTGTTGCCGGCCGTGTTGCCGTCGCTCACGGGTGTGACGCTCATGCGTGGCCCGTCGCGCCGCCCGTTCGGCATGCAGGGTGTCACCGACGCGACGTACGTCGGCGTGCACCCGAGCCACTGGTGGCTCATCGCCTCCGTCCGCTGAGTCCGACGGAGCGTTATTTCCAGCCGTCGGGCTGCTGCTCGGCGTTAGCCTTTTCGACATGCGCGTAGGTGTCGTGGGAGCAACTGGTCAGGTCGGAGCCGTCATGCGGGCGATCCTCGAGGAGCGGGGATTCCCGGTCGACGAGATCCGCTACTTCGCGTCGGCGCGTAGTGCGGGCAGCACCCTGCCGTGGAAGGGCACCGACGTCGTGGTCGAGGACGCGGCGATCGCCGATCCGTCGGGCCTCGACATCGCCCTGTTCTCGGCGGGCGCGTCGTCGTCGAAGGAACTTGCGCCGCGGTTCGCCGAGGCCGGCGTCACCGTGATCGACAACTCCTCGGCGTGGCGTATGCACCCCGATGTGCCGCTGATCGTGAGCGAGGTCAACCCGGGCGAGATCCGCAACGCCCGGATCGGCATCATTGCCAACCCGAACTGCACCACGATGGCCGCGATGCCGGTGCTCAAGCCGCTCCACGACGAGGCTGGTCTCGTGCGGATGATCGCCGCCACGTACCAGGCCGTGAGTGGTGGCGGGCTCGCCGGTGTCGACGAACTCGACAAGCAGGCGCGTGAGGTCTCGGGCGATGCCCGCGAGCTGGCCTACGACGGTGAGGCCGTGGTGTTCCCGGCCCCGACCAAGTTCGCCAAGCCGATCGCCTTCAACGTGCTCCCGTACGCCGGCAAGTACGCCGACGACGGCTCGCTCGAGACCGACGAGGAGCAGAAGCTCCGCAACGAGAGCCGCAAGATCCTGGACATCCCGAACCTGCGCGTCAGCGGTACCTGCGTGCGCGTGCCGGTGTACACGGGCCACAGCCTGAGCATCAACGCCGAGTTCGAGCGGTCGATCTCGGTCGAGCGTGCGCTCGAGTTGCTGGCCGCCGCCCCCGGTGTCGAGTTGATGGACATCCCGACGCCGCTCGAGGCTGCCGGCAAGGACCCGAGCTACGTCGGCCGTGTCCGCCAGGACACCTCGGTCGACGGTGGCCGTGGCCTCGCGCTGTTCCTCAGCAACGACAACCTCCGCAAGGGCGCGGCGCTGAACGCCGTGCAGATCGCCGAACTCTTCCTCTGACCCCCACCCCACCGATCTCGGCGCAGATCGTCCCGGATTCCGGGACGATACGTACCGAGATCGTGGGGTTACGGCAGTGCGATGGCGGGGTGTGGCAACCTGAGCGGGTGGATCTCCGGGCGTTGCAGGACGTGATCGAGGCCGCCTACGGCGACCGGGACCGGGCGCGTGGCGTTCCGGCGACGGTGGCGTGGCTGGCCGAGGAGGTCGGCGAACTGGCGCAGGCCGTGCGCAAGGGGACCCGTGAGCAGCAGGTGCACGAGTTCGGCGACGTGATCGCCTGGGTGGCGACCCTCGCCAACCAGATGGGTGTCGACCTCACCGAGGCGATCGAGCGCTACGCGCCGGGGTGCCCCCGGTGCGGGACCCTGCCCTGCTCGTGCCCCTGAGCGAGCCGCTGGCCGCGGAGATCGGGGAATGACACAGGCCCGGTGCTGTCGCACCGGGCCTGTTGCTGTCGGGGTGAGAAGATTCGAACTTCCGGCCTCCACGTCCCGAACGTGGCGCGCTAACCAAGCTGCGCTACACCCCGTAGCGAGTCGCCATGCTATCCGGCGGCGACGGTTTCCCCCTCGGGGGTCCCGACGTTCTCGGCCTCCGACTCGTCGTCAGAGCCAGCCTCACCCTCGGCAGCCTCGACGGGCGGCGGCGCCATCAGGGCGGCGACGGCCCGCTTGAGGGCGAGGGCGTCGAGCGGCTTGACGAGCCAGGTGTCGGCAGCCGAACGGCGGGCGAGGTGGACGTCAGCCTGGCGGTCGAGGAGCATCAGCACGCGGGTGGCGGGGAGGCGGCCGGCCGAGTGGTCGAGGCGGAGGGCCATGGCCACGGCCATGCCACCCATCGAGCCGATCTGCAGGTCGAGGACGGCGACGTCGATCCCGCCACGGGCGACGACCGAGGAGACGTCGCGCCCCTCGCGGCAGATCGTGAAGGAGACCTGAGGACCGCCGAGAGCGGCCGTGACCCCATGGACGACGTGGTCAGCATCGGTGGCGACGAGAATGTGCACGCCGGAAATGTACCCGTTCGGCCCGCTCATCGCCCAGCGAACAGCGCTGAACGGATCTGGTCGAGAGCCACCATGTCGTGGACGTCGGCAGGCAGCATCGCCACCCACGAGACCGCCGCCGGGTCGAGACCGAGCTGTCCAGCAGCGGTCTGCACGAGCCCGCGCTCGAGTTCGAGATCGTGGTGCAGGGAGGCGAGGTTGTCGTACAGGGCCCGATCCCCGGCCGACGCAGGACGGTCGCCAGTGGGAGCGCCGAAGTCGGGGGTACTGCGGTTGACGACCATGGCGGCGACCGGCAGCCCGCTGGCGTGGAGCTTGTCGGCGAAGAATCCGGCCTCGGCGAGCGTGTCGGAACGTGGTGAGGCGACGAGCAGGAACGCCGTGCCGTCCTCGCGCAGCAGCCGGGTGACCTCCTGGGCGCGGTCGCGAAAACCGGTCTCCATCCCGGCGAAGGCCTGGAAGAACGCCACGGCGTCAGCGAGGACCTCGGAACCGACGACTTTCCCGATCGCCGAGAGCACGGGTTGCGTCGCGAGGTCGAACACCTTCTTGCCGCGTCGCGCCGGGAGCATCAGCAGCCGGAAGATCGGGTGGTCGAGGAAGCGGGCGAGGGTGCCGGGAGCATCGAGGAAGTCGAGGGCGTGGCGGCTGGGAGGGGTGTCGACGACCACGAGGTCGAAGCGGGGGTCGCCGTGCAGGGAGAGGAGCCGCTCGGCAGCCATGTACTCCTGCGTGCCCGACAACTGCCCGGCGATGCTCCGGTAGAAGGAGTTGGCGAGGATCCGCTCGGCCTGAGCGGGTGTCGAGGCGTACTGGCTGACGAGACCGTCGAAGGTGGCCTCGGTGTCGAGCATCACGGCCCAGAGCTCGCCCTCGGCTCCGTGGAGCGGGAGCCGGACCGGATCGTTGCCGAGGCCCCCGGGCACGCCCAGCGCATCGGCGAGACGGCGGGCCGGGTCGATGGTGACGACCACGGCCCTGCGACCCCGGCGGGCGGCCTCGATCGCGAGAGCGGCCGAGGTCGTGGTCTTGCCCACGCCGCCGGTGCCACAGCACACGATCACGGCTGCGCCGTCGACGAGGCCGGCGAGCGATGCCGACACCGACCCGGGACGAACGGGTGCAGCCCCGGCCTTGCCCTTCTTGGTGCTCGCCATCACGCCGCCCCGCCTGTCGAGGGGCTGTCGGCCGGGTCGAGGGTCGCCGCGAGGGCCTCGATCGCCGCGGCGTCGAGCGCTCCCGCCACGGCCGGCAGGACGATCTGGGGAAGGGCCAGTTCAGCGCCGAGACGCTCCCGCTCGGTGCGTTGCAGGCGGCGGCGTGCGTTGCGGAACTCGGCGGCTCTGCGCAGCGCGGAGCCCTCGGGGGCGGCATCCGCCAGCCCCGGCCCGTCGAGGTCGAGGTCGGGTCCGTCGTCGACGGCGTTCACGATCAGGGGCCCGAGGTGGACCCCGATGTCCTCCTCGAGCGAGTAGGCCGTCTCGACCGCCTCGTTCACCGGGGTCGTCTCCGGCAGCGTCACGAGGACCACCTGGCACCGGGCGGGGTCGGTGAGCATCGCCGTCACCTCGTCGGCCTGGTTCTTGATCGGGCCGCTCCGGGCGATGGCGCCGAGCCCGTCGGCCGACCGCAGCATCGAGAGCGAGTGCCCGGCGGCCGGCCCGTCGACCACCACGAGGTCGTAGCTCCCACTGCGTTCGAGCTGTTTCACCCGGCCGAGCAGGACGAGGTCGTCGAGGCCGGGGCTGGCCGAGGCGATCACGTCGATCACGCCACTACGGGCCAGACGGCTGCTCACCCGGCCCCACCCGTGCGATCCGAGGTACTCGGCGAGGGCCTGGGTGCCCGAGAGGTGGAGGATCTCGATGCCCGGGAGCAGGGCGTCGAGGGTGGTCTTGCCGTCGAGTTCGACCACGACGACCCGAAGTCCGCGACGGACTGCCGCTCGCGCCAAGACCGCCGTTACCGTGGTCTTGCCCACCCCGCCCTTGCCGGCCACGACGGCCACGGTGGAGGTGGTCACGAACCGCAGCGGATCATCGCTCTTCGGAGGCACTCGTGCGCAGACTAGCCATCGCCCTACTCCTCAGTCCTCTCGCGCTCATGGGAGCGCGCGTCGCCGAGGCTGGTGCGACGACCGACACCACGGCCGCCGTGGCCGATTCGTCCGGCGAGGCGGTGGCCGAAGGCCTCGCCCCGGTCGACGTGATGCAGGTGTCGGGCCTCTTCGACGAGGTCACCGTCCAGAGCGTGATCGACGCCATCGACCGGGCCGCCGACCGTGGTTCGCAGGCGATCATCCTCCAGCTCTCCAGCGGTGGTGCGGTGGTCGACGCCGCCCGGATGACCGAGCTGCTTGAGTACGTGGCCGACGCCCCGATCGCCGTGGGCGTGTGGGCCGGTCCGTCGAAGGACACCACCGTGTACGGCGGTCCTGCACAGCTGTTCGCCGTCGCCGACGCCTCGGCGATGGTCGCCGGGAGCCGTCTCGGGCACACCGGCGACGCGCTCGTCCCCGCAGCCGAGCTGCTCGCTGCCGAGGTGCGCGACCGTTCGGTGAGTTTCGCCGATGCGCGTCGTCTCGGTCTGCTCGCCCTCAGCACCTCCGACGAGGGTGTCCCCACCGTGCGCAGCATGGTGCTCGCGATGGACGGGCTCGTCCTCGACGACGGAGCGGTGCTCGACACCGTCGCCCAGCAGCTCGCCGACGACGGCACGACCCAGAACGTCTCGACTCTCGTGCGCTTCAACGGACTCGGTCTCGCCGAGGAGATGTTCCACACCGTCGCCAGCCCCGAGATCGCCTATCTCTTCTTCGTGATCGGCGCCTGCCTGCTGATCTTCGAGTTCTTCACCGCCGGCGTCGGCGTGGCCGGCATCGTGGGTGCCGTGCTGCTGGTGCTCGGCTGCTACGGCCTCGAGGCCCTGCCCTTCCGTACCGCCGCCCTCGTGATGCTCGTGCTGGCGTTCGTGGCGTTCTCGATCGACGTACAGGTCGGCATCCCGAGGTTCTGGACGAGCGCCGGGATGGTGCTGTTCACGCTTGCCTCGTGGTTCATGTTCCCGTCGCTGCCCGGCCACGATCTGCGGATCGGCTGGATCACCCTCGCGACCGGCATCATCGGCGTGGCGCTGACCTTCGTGGTCGGTATGCCCTCGATGGTCCGCACCCGGTTCGCGACCCCGACCATCGGCCGTGAGTGGATGATCGGGAGCGAGGGCGCCGCCATCGGTGCCATCGACCCCGAGGGCGTGGCCCAGGTGGGCGAGTCGAAGTGGCGGGCCCGCACCAACCGTGCGACCCCGATCGCAGCGGGCGATGCCCTACGCGTCATCGCGATCGACGGTGTGACCCTCGAGGTCGAGCCGCTCGAGGGTGCAGCGCGCGACTACCGCGAGCGCCGTTCGTCGTCGGAGTCGGAAGCATCCGACGCGGAGACACCTTCGGAAGGCTGACACCGGCCAACATGGGGTCGTGAACGTCGTCGACCGCCGCACCTTCGTTCAGGACCGCCCGGCGGGCTACAGCGTCGCGGGTGAGGGCATGCCGGTGGTGCTGCTCCACGGCTGGGCGTTGGCGCAGCACACCTACCGACAGGTCGTCTCCGCGATCGCCGAGCAGGGCTGTCGCGTGATCGCACCGTCGCTGCCCGGGTTCGGTGGGACGCCCGACCTTCCCGACGACCAGTTCTCGCTCCGTGGGTACGCGCAGTGGGTGGCCGACTTCGTCGACGTGCTCGGTCTCGAGGAGTCGGCTGTCGTCGTCGGCCACTCCTTCGGTGGCGGTGTCGCCATCCGTTACGCGGCCGACCACTCCGAGCGTGTGCGCAGCCTCGTGCTCGTCAACAGCATCGGCGGCTCGTCGTGGCGCAGCGGTGGCGGGTTGAGGAGCATCGCCGAACGCCCGCTGTGGGACTGGGGCCTCCACTTCCCCGGCGACGTGTGGCCGCTACGTCAGGCGAGCCGTGTCCTTCCAGTGGTCGCCGAGGATCTCCTGCCCAACCTGATGCGAAACCCGCGGGCGATCATCCGTGTCGCGAACCTGGCCCGACGAGCCGACCTGCGTGCCGAGATCGAGTCACTGCGCGACAGCGGCCTGCCGATCACGATCCTGTGGGGCCAGCGCGACGGCATCGTGCCGCGCGAATCGTTCGAGGCGTTGTGCGTGGCCTCCGGGGTCGAGGGCACGGTGGTGGAGGGGTCGCACAGCTGGTTGCTCGCCGACCCCGACCGATTCGGTGAGGTCATCACCAACGACCTGCGCGTGGCCCAGGCCGCTCGCGATCTCGAGCGGTCGGCCCCACCGCGTCGTCGCAAGGGGATGCGACGTGTCGCTTCACTCTCGACGGCGAGCTCGCCGGCTCGGCACCGCCCACCTGCACAACGTCGAGCATCCGGCGACTGAACCGAGCGACCCTCGCTGCCCGTACGCGGGTGTCAGCCGATGGAGGGCAGGCGCGGTCCGCCGATGCGAACGTCGTCGCGTCGGCGGGTGATCCCGCGTGCGTCGAGTTCGTTGGCGAGTGGGAGCGCGTGCTTGCGGGTGATGCCGAGTGCCTCACGGAAGTCGCTGACGGTGAAGCCGTCGCTCGTCGAGAGAAGTCGTGCTGCGGTGAGCGCCGCCGTGTCGACCGCGGAGGGATGGAAGAGGATCCCGTCGCGTTCGACGAGCAGGCCCTTGCGCACCAGGGCACGCACCTGCGCCTTGTCGACGTCGGTCACGTCGGGCGGCTGGACCCCGGCTGCCTCGAGACGAGCGAGCAACGGATGGTCGGCCAGCGGATCGCGGACTTCCGCTGGTCGGGCACGTCCGTCGACGACGCTGACTCCTTCGAGGAGAGGGAGCAGGGCGCGCTGGCGCTCGTCGAGCGCGGCGACGTCGAGTCCGAGCGCCGGATCGGCTCCGGTCACCAGGGCGCGCAGCCGCT
>JBEBDM010000205.1:0-24651 GCA_041156905.1 Actinomycetota bacterium
AGGCCCGCGAGGAGAACGCGGCGGAACTCAGCGCACTCATCGGTACGGCGGTCGAGAGCCACTCCGGTGATGCACTGCGCGACGCTCTCCGCTCGCACGACGTCCCGTGCGCCGTGATCAACTCTGTCGACACGGTGCACCTCGATCCCCAGGTCGTGCACAACGCGACGTTGGTCGAGCACGAACGACCGCACCTCGGCCTCGTGCGCGAACCACGACCGCCGGCGCTGTTCTCCCTGACCCCGACCTCGCTCGGTCGTCACGCCCCGCGTTTCGACGAGCACACCGACGAGGTCGTCGCCGAGCTCGGACGCACAAGCGACGAGATCGCCGACCTGAGGGCGCGCAAGGTCGTCGGTCCGGCGCCGTCACGCTGACCGAGGCGCGCTAGCCGAGGTCGAACGAGAGCTGGCCGCCCGTGTCGGGTACCTCGACCGGGGTGGTGACGCTCGTGAAGGGTCCCTGTGACGCGGCGACCGCCAGTTGGTCGACGAGGTCGTTCATCGGGTGACCGCTGTGCCCCTTCACCCACCGGAACTCGGGCGACCGTTCCTGCACGAGTTCGACGAGCGGCATCCAGAGGTCGGTGTTGGCCACCGGCTCCTTCTTCGAGTTGCGCCACCCGTTGCGCTGCCACTTGACCCACCACTTGTCGCGGAAGCAGTGCACGACGTACGTGCTGTCGCTGACGATGCGCACCTCGCCCGGCACGGTGCGCAGGGCTTCGAGCACGGCGAGCAGTTCCATCCGCTGGTTGGTGGTGTGTGCCTCGCCGCCGCTGGCGTGGACGGCCCCTTCCGGCGCCACGGCCCACGCCCAGCCACCAGGCCCGGGGTTGCCTGCGCAGGCACCGTCGGTGAAGACCTCGATCCGGCCGTCGGGCCCGGGCGCAGGGAGACGGGAGAAGTCGGGACCGGTCATCCGGTCGATGGTAGGCGCGGTCAGTCGGTGACGACGGGGAGGCCCGCGCCGATCCAGTCGGTGATCGCCCCGAGGTCGTACACGTCGGTGAACCCGGCGTCGATCATCGCCTGGGCGGCGGCCGACGAACGCCGGCCCGAGCGGCAGTAGACCACGTACGGCTCGTCGCGGGGCAGGTCGGCGATGGCGGCCGTGAAGGCTCCACCCTCGATGTCGAGGTTCGTCGATCCCTCGAGGTGTCCCTCGGCGTACTCGGCCGGGGTGCGCACGTCGATGACGGTCAGGCCGTCACCGAGCTGCTCGATGAGTGTCGCACCCTCCTCCGGGGCGAGGTTCTGGACGGCCGACGGCGCCTCGACGCCAGTTCCCTCCACGGTGGGCACCGACGAGTCGTCCTTACTCCCGCAGGCGACGAGCGGACCGAGCGCGAGAACAGAGGTCAACAGAGCAACAGGCAGGGAAGGACGACGCATGATCCGATGATACCCCGGAGGGTATGAACCGTGGGTGGCGCGTGACGGATGCCCTTCTCCCACCGGGGACATCGGACGGTTACCCGCGGGTAGCGGTGGCAGACTCGACGCATGATCTTCGACGGCTACGTCCACCAGCTGCCCGATGCCGATCCCACCGAGACACAGGAGTGGCTCGACAGCCTCGACGCCGTCGTCGACACCCACGGCAAGACCCGCGCCCGGTTCCTTCTCAGCAAGGTCCTCGAGCACGCCCGTGGATCGGGAGTCAGTTTCCCCGCCACGGTCAGCACGCCGTACCTCAACACGATCCCCCGTGAGGCCGAGCCGTGGTTCCCCGGCGACGAGCACCTCGAGCGCCGCATCCGCCGCTTCGTCCGCTGGAACGCGGCCATGACCGTGGTGCGGGCCAACAAGCTCGCCGACGGCATCGGCGGCCACCTCAGCACCTTCGCCTCTTCGGCGTCGCTGTATGAAATCGGTTTCAACCACTTCTTCCGGGGCAAGGACGACGGCAATGCCGGCGACCACGTCTACATCCAGGGTCACGCCGCCCCCGGCGTGTACGCCCGTGCGTTCCTCGAGCGCCGGCTCGAGCCCGAGGACCTCGACCACTTCCGTCGCGAGATCGGCCGCGGTGGTCGTGGCCTCAGCAGCTATCCACACCCGCGCCTCATGCCCGACTTCTGGGAGTTCCCCACGGTCTCGATGGGCCTCGGCCCGCTGACGGCGCTCTACCACGCACGCTTCAACCGCTATCTCCTCAACCGCGAACTCGACGACACCAGTCAGAGCCGCGTGTGGGCTTTCCTCGGCGACGGCGAGTGCGACGAGCCCGAGACGCTCGGGGCACTCTCCCTCGCCAGCCGCGAGAAGCTCGACAACCTCGTGTTCGTCGTCAACTGCAACCTGCAACGCCTCGACGGCCCGGTCCGCGGCAACGGCAAGATCATCCAGGAGCTCGAGGCCGTGTTCCGCGGCGCGGGCTGGAACGTCATCAAGGTCATCTGGGGTTCGCGCTGGGACGAACTGCTCGCCACCGACAAGGACGGCGTGCTCCTCAACAAGATGAACACGACCGTCGACGGTGAGTTCCAGCGCTATGCCGTCGAGGGCGGCCAGTACATCCGCGACAACTTCTTCGGGCCCGACCCGCGCCTGCGCCAGATGGTTGCCCACCTCACCGACAACGACCTCGAGAACCTGCCCCGTGGTGGTCACGACCACCGCAAGCTCTACGCCGCCTACAAGGCCGCCGTCGAGAACCTCGGGTCGGGTGCGCCCACCGTCATCCTCTGCAAGACGATCAAGGGCTGGACCCTCGGACCCGAGATCGAGTCGCGCAACGCGACGCACCAGATCAAGAAGATGAACTCCGAGCAGTTGCTCGCGCTCCGCGACCGCCTGCACCTGCAGGACGAGATCCCCGAGAGCGCCCTCACCGGCGACCAGTTCCCGTACTTCCGCCCGTCGGAGGACTCCATCGAGTACCAGTACATGATGGAGCGGCGCCGGGCCCTCGGCGGCAGCATCCCCAAGCGCATCGTGCGCATGCGCCGCACGTTCGAGCAGCCGCTCGACTCGACCTTCGCCGAGCTGCGCAAGGGCTCGGCCGAGCAGTCGGTGAGCACCACGATGGGTTTCACCCGTCTGCTGCGCAACCTGACCCGTGACGAGAACATCGCCCAGTGGGTCGTCCCGATCATCCCCGACGAGGGCCGTACCTTCGGCATGGACTCGCTGTTCCCCGCCCTCAAGATCTACGCGTCGCAGGGCCAGAAGTACCAGCCGGTCGACCACGACCTGCTGCTCTCGTACGCCGAATCGAGCAAGGGCCAGATCCTCGAGGAGGGCATCACCGAGGCGGGCTCGATGGCCAGCTTCATCGCCGCCGGTACCGCGTACGCGACCCGTGGCGTGCCGACGGTGCCCTTCTACACCTTCTACTCGATGTTCGGTTTCCAGCGTGTGGGCGACCTCATCTGGCAGGCCGCCGACGCCCGCACCCGTGGCTTCATGATGGGTGCCACGGCCGGCCGCACGACGCTTCCCGGTGAGGGCCTCCAGCACCAGGACGGCCACTCGCTCGTCCTCGCGAGCACCGTGCCGCCGTGCCAGGCGTACGACCCGGCGTTCGCCTACGAGGTGGCGACGATCGTCCAGCAGGGCATCGCCCGGATGTACGGCAACACCGGCGCCGATCCCGACGTGTTCTATTACGTCACCCTGTACAACGAGAACTACCCGATGCCGGCGATGCCCGAGGGCCTCGACCCGCAGCACGTCATGCGCGGCCTGTACCGCTGGGCTGCAGCGCCTGAGGGACACGCCCGGAAGGCGACCGTCCTGTTCAGCGGCTCGGCACAGGGAGCCGCTCGAGCGGCCGCCGACGAACTCGCCCAGCACCACGGCGTCGCCGTCGAACTGTGGTCAGCCACGTCGTACAAGGCACTCCGCGAGGACGCCCTCTCCGCCGAGCGGTGGAGCAGGCTCCACCCGAGCCAGCCGGCACGCACGCCGGTCGTGACCGAGTTGCTCGCCGGGAGCGACGACCCGATCGTCGCCGTCACCGACTTCATGAAGATCGTGCCCGAGCAGATCGCCCGCTTCACGGGGGGCCGCCGGTTCGTGCCGCTCGGCACCGACGGCATGGGACGCAGCGACACCCGCGACGCCCTGCGCGACCACTTCGAGGTCGACGCTGGCCACGTGGTCGTGGCCGTCCTCAGCGCCTTGCTCGCCGAGGGCAAGGCCACCGTCGAGGAGGTCGAGAGCGCCATCGCTCGCCACGACATCGACCCCGACCAGATCGACCTCCTCACCGCCTGACACCGGACCGCGATCGGCGGGAGGCGTCCAACCTCGCGAGACCCCGTGTTCATGCTCACGACGTGAGCGATCGCAGCCCCTTCACAGACCCCGTTCCTGAGGGTGTCGCTCTGTCGCTCGACGAGTCGTTCCGCGTGTTGGAGGCGATCGAGGACGCCCGTCTGGCGCTCCGCGAGCGGGGCGCCGCACCCGGGCTCCAGGACGAACTCGCGACAGTCATCCGATTGCTCCACGGTAAGTTGGGCCTCGACGAAGGGGGTGTGCAGTGAACGAGGAAGAAGTGCTTCTCCCCGCCGAGGCCGCGCAACGGGTGGGCGTCGCCACCCGTGTCATCGTGCAAGCGATGTACGACAAGCGGCTCCCACGCGTGCGACTCGAGGACGGCACCCTCGGCGTTCCTGCCGAGGCACTCGACTCGTTCCACGTCCCCACGGCGTAGCCCGGAGCTCACACCACCCGATACGCGGGACGTCGCCCTAGCGCGTCGCGCTGGCGGCGACGGGTGTGGGGACGTGGGCGCCGTGACCGCCGCGGTCGGCCACGGACATCGCGACGGCGAGGTGTGGTCGCGTGGTCCAGTCGGGGTGTGTGAGCCACGGCATCGCCGCAGCCCATGCTGTCGCCGACACCACCATCACCGTGCCGAGGTCCTGGCCGTCGAGGAGACGCCACGTCTCCCACGGCCACACCCCTTCGAGGATCACCCGCCCGTCAGGCGTGCTCGCCACCGTCACGCCCGTGGAGAGATCGGCACCCGAGTCGCGCCGCGCGGACACCAGTCGCTCGAGCCCGTTCGCGATGAAAGTCGTCCCCTCCGGCATCAGGAGGACGTCGCCGTCGGGGAGATCCCGCTGGCTCCATCCGGCGCCGATCGAGACCGAGGCCGACGCTCCGCCGCGGCGACGGCGCAGGAATCGGCCCAGACCACGTCGACGCTCGAGTCGGGAGGCGAGCGATCCGGGGACGACGGCGGGCCGCTCCCCCACCAGAGGCTCCCGGCGCGTCCGTGCAGGGAGCGCCGCAGGTGCTGGTGCCGACGAACGGAGCCGCTCCGCTGCCTCGACGAGCACGTGCACCGAGTCGGCGAGCGGTCGGGAACGAACAGCGTCGTAGGCGGCCTGTCGGAGACGACCGAGTTCGGCACCGTCGTCGACGAGCGCCTCGATCGCCCGCCCCATGTCGGAGCGGTCGAACACCGCGAACTGCTCCCCCGCGAGCCACGGTTCGCAGTGCTCCGATCGCTCGGTCAGATACGCAGCACCGGCCATCGCTGCCTCGCAGAAGCGCAGCCACTCGAAGTACGGCTCGTCGCCCTGGTGGATGTTCACCAGCAGTCGGGTCGAGGCGAGGAGGGCGCGCTTGTCGTCGCCGACGAGGAACGTCGGACCGCTCACCATGTTCGGTGAGGAGTTGTCGCTCACCAGCAACCGAGCCGACTGACGGGCGAGGACGTCGGCGTGCTCGGCCAACACCTCGAGCCGCCGTGGCTTCTTGTTGCCGAAGTACAGCACCCGTGGAGGACCCGATGGCACTTGCGATGCATCGAACCGGTCCCACAAGGGCGTGTAGCCGAAGGGCATGTGCGCGGCGTCGACGCCTCGCTCGCGATACGCGGCGACCGCCATCGCGCTGAAGTCGATCACTGCGCCGAGACGCGCACCGATCGCAGCGTTCGACGCGAAGAACACTTGGTGCGGTTGTTCGGCCGAGATGCCGATCGTGCGAGCCGCCACCACCGGATCGTCGACCATTCCCGACCCCTCGAGGGTCACGAACTCGTGGGGAGGCATCAGGACGAACACGTCATCGCCACCGACCGCGAAGTCCCCCGGCTCGGTGGTCACCACGGCATCGACCCCAGCCCGCGTGACCTCGTCGACGAGCACCTCGGAGAGTTCGCGGAAGAACGCGTTCTGCCACGGGGACATCACGAACACGAGCCGAGGCGACGCAGCGCCCGTACCGACCATCGTCAGCCCTGACGGAGGGAGAACGGCGTACCGACCGGGTCGGCAGGATCGGCGAGCCGGGCGGCGAACTCGCGCCACGCATCGAGACTGCCGTCGTGGGTGATCCGTCGGTCGACCTGCGTGAAGTACACGCCCGACAGCACCGGCAACGGGTGGACCTCGTGCACGACCGCGAGACGGACGACGAGCTCCCAGTCGATGAAACGCCTCAGTGACTCGTCGAACCTGAGCTCGGGTGAGTCGCGCCGCACCACGAGCGCTCCGAGGTCGACATGGTTCGCCTCGCGCAGCGCCTCGACGTCGAACGCCGGCCGGAACCACAGGTAGGCGCCCGACGGGTCGGCATCAGTGGGCTCGAACTGTCGCCACTGCGCGCCGTACGCAACGACCGCGTCGGAGTGCATGTCGGCGAACGCGGCGACGCCTCGCAGCCAGTGCGTGGCCATGACGTTGTCGTCGTCGAGGAAAGCCACCCAGTCCCCTGTCGCCACCTCGAGTCCGCGGTTCCGTGCGGCAGCAGCGCGGACGCCGTCGGTGCGAAGACGCACGATCCTCGGATCGGGGAACGCATCGAGGACCGACGGGGTCGCATCGGTCGAACCGTCGTCGACGACGACGAGTTGCCAGTGGGGGTAGGACTGGCGCAGCACCGATTCGATCGCCCGGCGCAGTAGGGCCGACCGGTCGCGCGTCGCCATCACGATGCTGATCACCGGCTGGGTGGCCGGCATCGAGTGCTCAGCAAGGAGGGTGCCGCCCATCACCGCACGCAACGCCTGGAGTTCGTCGACCGCGGCGTGCAACGCGGCGAAGTGGCCGGGCGCGTCGAGCATGTCGGAGCGCTGCTGGAGGACGTTGATCGTCTCCTGCATGCGCACGAGGCCGAGCGCCTCGCGGACCCGGTACCTCAGCCGCTGCAACATCGTCCCGCACGCTACCCGAGGGGCCGAGCCGCCGACGGGCGTACCGACGGCACCGTCGGCACAGGCCTGCGCGGTAGCCTCGCTGCGATGTCGACGTCCGAGCTCGCAGCCTCCGTCGAGCACCTCTCGAAGCGGTTCCGGGTGTTCCACGAGCGCCACCAGTCGCTGAAGCAGTCGTTGCTCAACCGTCGGCGCGGACGGCACGAGGACTTCTGGGCGCTGCGCGACGTCAGCTTCGACATCCGCCCCGGCGAGTCGTTCGCGATCGTCGGCCACAACGGTTCGGGCAAGTCGACCATGCTCAAGTGCCTCACGGGCATCCTCCGGCCCGACGAGGGTTCGGTCACCGTGAACGGCAAGGTCTCGGCCCTCCTCGAACTCGGCGCCGGCTTCCATCCCGAACTGTCGGGTCGCGAGAACGTCTTCCTCAACGCAGCGATCCTCGGTGTGCCGCGCAAGGAGATCGAGCGCCGCTTCGACGACATCGTCGAGTTCAGCGGACTCGAGCAGTTCATCGACACGCCGGTGAAGAACTACTCGTCCGGGATGTTCGTGCGGCTCGGGTTCGCCGTCGCCATCAACGTCGACCCCGACATCCTCATCATCGACGAGGTCCTCGCCGTTGGTGACGCCGAGTTCCAGGCGAAGTGCGTGACCACCATCGGAGAGTTCCACGAGCAGGGGCGCACGATCATCCTCGTCACCCACGCAATGGAGAACGCCGCCCAGATCTGCCAACGCGCCGCATGGCTCGACCACGGTTCGCTGAAGATGACGGGCCGGCCCGACGAGGTCATCGAGGCCTACACCGACGATGCACTCGGACCACGCGGCGGTCGGCGCCTCGCTGCGGGTAGCGGTGAGTTCGAGATCGTGTCGAGTGCGATCGTGCCGAGGGGTGGCACCGACGGCATCCGCACGGGCGATCCGGTCGACGTCGAGGTCGTCCTGCGTTCCGTCGCCGCCGTCACGGCTCCCCGACTCACGCTCTCCGTACACGGCATGGGTGGGGCGCTCCTCGCCCAACGACACCTCGACCTCCTCGACGGCGGTACGTCCGCCCCGGGCGACGAGATCCGACGCACCTTCGCCGTCGAGCGGATGCCGTTCCAGTGCGGCCGCTATCGAGTGACGTTCACCGTCACCGACCCGACGTCGGAGCGTGCGCTCGCCACTCGTGCGGTCGACATCCTCGAGGTCGCCCCCGGTCCCGTTCCCACGTCGGGCGCCATCGAGATCCCCGGCCAGTGGCGCTGAGGCGTCACGGCCCGGCCACCACCCACAGTCCTCAGAGTTCCTCGGCGAAGCGTCCTTCGAGACGGGTGAACACCCACCAACCGGCGAGCAGGGCGACCACGCCGTACCCGGCCATCAGACCCCAGTCGGCCCAGTCGGGGAACCGAAGGTCGTAGACGAGGTTGCGGAAAACACGGGCCGTGACCGCCATCGGCGCGTTGTCGAACAGCCGGAACAGCCAACCCGGGACGCGCTCCCGCACGACCGAGGGCGGGTACACGAGCGGGGTCATGAAGAACCACGCCTGGGCGATGATCGTCCAGAGATAGGTGAGGTCGCGGAAGTAGACGTTGGCCGCGGCGAGCGCCAGTCCGATCCCTGTCGCGAACAGAGCCAGCAGGAACGCCGCCACGACCACCAGCGGCAGCCACGGCAGCACCATGTTCCCGGCGATCAGGAGCACCACCGAGAGCACGACGAGCTCCATCGCGAAGGTCATCAATCCCGCACCGACCACGCTCACCACGAGGTGCTCGCGCGGGAACGCGACCTTCTTCACCAGACCGCCGTTGCCGACGATGCTGCCCATCCCGGTGTTCACCGACACGTTGAAGAAATTCCAGGGCAGCAGACCCGCAAGGAGGAAGAGCGCGTAGGCCGACAGCCCGCTCGGATCGCCGACCGGCGGCTTGGTGTCCATCACCACGCCGAAGACGAACGTGTAGATGCCCATCGTGGCCAGCGGGTTGAGCATCGACCACGCCCATCCGAGCGTGCTCCGCTTGTACCGACCGCGCATCTCACGCAGTGTCAGGTTCCAGAGCAGCTCGCGCCGGGCGAACAGTTCAGCGGCGCTCGACACGAGCCCTCCCGTCGGTCACGACCCGCTGTTCCATGCAGGTGAGACTGTAGCGGTGGGCCTCGTCGCTACGATGCGACGAGGCCATGAACGAACGCACGCTCCCCGACGCGACGCCGTCCGGCTACGCCGAGGTGCGCACGGCCCTCGCCGCCGGAGTGCGGTTGCTCACCAGCGACGTCTTCGACACGCTCGTGTGGCGGCCCGTGAGCGAACCGCGGCACCTGTGGCCGCTCCTCGGCCAGCACCTCCTCGACAGCGGGTTCCTGCCGGCCGACGTCACGCCACTCCACTTCGCCGACGTCCGCGTACGCGCCGAGGCCCGGGCGCGGATCCCCCACCATGTTCCGGGTCGGTCACCGGAGACCAGCATCGAGGAGATCTGGGCGGAGATGCCCGCTGCCTGGCTCCTCGGACGTACGACGGCCGAACTGGTGAACGAGGAGATCGCCTTCGAGTCACGGATGCTCCGACGGCACGAGCCTGCGCTCGCCCTCCTGCGCGAGGCGCGGGAGGCCGGCGTGAAGGTCGTCCTCGTCAGCGACACGTATCTCTCCGCCACCCAACTTCGCGACCTGCTCGCACGCGTCGGCGTCGGCCCCGACCACGTCAACGACATCGTCACCTCCCGCGACCACGACACCGCGAAGGCCGACGGTCTCCTGAAGATCGCACTCGAGCGTTCCGGCGTCCCGGCTCGTTCGGCTCTCCACATCGGCGACAACGAGGCCGCGGACGGCCTTGCGGCGCTCGACGCGGGCATGGGCTTCGTGCATCTCGCCGTGCCGTCGCGCCTCGATGTCGTCGCCCACTGCGCTGACTCGCTGTCGCTCCATAGCGCCGAGAACTCCACCGACGGAGGTCGTGGGGCAACGGCGCGGGAGACCCTCCTCCGACGGCCCGGCGCCGCCCACGATCCGGCCTACCAGTTCGGGGCTGCGATCGCCGGGCCGGCGATGGCCGGCTTCGCCGCATGGGCGTCGGTCACCACCGAGCGCCTCGGCGCGGGAACGTTGCACTGCCTCCTGCGCGAGGGCGGCACGATCGCCGAACTGGTGCGGCGCGTCCGCCCGAACGGACCCGAACCGGTCGAGATGCACTCCTCGCGCTGGGGCGTCCTACGCGCCTCGGTGATCACCGGATCGACCGACGAGCTCTACGCCGCGCTCGCCCGACGCGCCGACTTCCGTCCTGAGCACGTCACCGAGGCGTTCGGTGTCGACCTCGAGCTCGTCCGCTCGGTCGTGGCCGACGGACCGCACGACCATCGGATGCGCAGCGCCGCTCTCGCCGACATCGCTGCACACGACGAGCTGCGCGGTGCGATCGTCGAGTCGTCGGCGCGGTTGCGTCGAGGCCTCGAGGTGTACCTGCAGCGGACGTTGCGCGTGGGTGACGGCCCGATCGTCCTGTGCGACATCGGCTGGAGCGGGATGATCCAGCAGGGGCTCACACGCGTGATCCGCGGGATGGGGATCGACCACGAGGTGGTCGGTCTCTACTGCGCCCTGACACCCGCTGGCGAGGAGCGCGTCTCCCAGGGGGCGCGCATGCTCGGCTATCTCCCGTCGCGGGGCGGCCACGGCCGTGCCGACGACGCCACCTCGGTGATCATCCGCAACCCGGAGATCCTCGAACGGGTGATGACCCCGCCGACGGGCACCCTGCTCTCCTTCACGGAGGCGGGCGAACCGGTGTGCAAGGACACCACCGAGGAGAGGCACCCCAGCCTCGACGTGGCCCGGGACGGTCTACTCGACTACGCAACAATCGCTGCCACCACCATCGACGAACACCTCGCCACCTGGGTGGACGACACCGCCTTCCGCATCGCCCTCGAGGAGTCCGTCGCCGCTGTTCTGCGAAGCCCCGACCGACGGCTCGCGGAACAGCTCGGCCAGTGGCACCACGACGACGTGGCCGGCACCGCGTCGGAGGTGCTCGCGGCCAGTTGGTTCGAGCGGCTGCTCCCCTTCGCCAACGCCCACGACCTCGCCTCGGTCCCGATGACCGACGTGTTCTGGCTCCCGGGCCTCGCCGCCGTCGCCAGCGAACCCCTCGCCGCCCAACTGCGTGCCGTACAGGCGGGTGCATCGTCGGAGTTGCTGTGCCCACCCAACCGGCTCGGCATCGCGACGATCACCGCCTATCCGCAGGGCTCGCTGCGCGCCGCCGGCCAGTGGCGCGACACGCCACGCACCTCACCGGAGGGCTGGTCGCTCATCACCATGCGCTGCACGGTCCCGTCGCTGCGCTCCGTCGTGGTCCAGCCCTGCGAGTCGGGTGGTGTCGTCGAGTTCGGCATCGTCGGTGCGGAATGGACGACGGCCGACGGGGTGACGCACGCCGCGATCGTCGACGACCTTGGTGCACCCACCGACGGAGTCGGAGTCCGCATCGTCTCGGGCCGCCTGCTCGGTTCGCGCACGGTGGGCTTCGCCCAGGGTGGGCACCTGCTCGTCACGCCGCCGTCGTCACTCGCTGCATCGATCACCGCCGTGCGCCTCGACATCGCCTACCGCGGCATCACGCTCGACAAGGCGGCACGACGTGTCGTCGAGCCACCGTTCGTCCGCACCGCTCCACGCCGCGTCGCCCAATGGGCCAAGGCACGGCTGCGGGGTCCGGTGCGCCGGTTGCTCGACATGCGTGCCGCCCGGCGCTCGCGCTGAATTCTCAGAACCGGGCGCCGCGCACCGACCACCACCGCGACGACGGGCGTTCCAGCCAGTCGGCGCGCCTCGGCTCGAGGTCGGGGTGGTAGTACGGGTCGACGTCGAGGGAATCTCCCCAGCGTTCGTGCAGTGCCGCGTACTCGTCGGCTCGCGGACCCCTCTGGCGCGAGCGGCCCTCGAAGTGGAACCACGTCGCGTGCGGCGTCCAGACGACTCGATGTCCGGCGGCGCGCACGGCGAGCGAGAACCACACGTCGTTGAAGTCGAGCGGGAACTCGAGGGGGAAGCCACCCACCTCGTGGAAGGTCGATCTCTCGACCATCAGCGCTGCGGCAGTCACCCCTGTGCACTCGCGCGTCGCCCACAGCCGACGGCCAGGGCCGGGATGGTCGCCCGGCCAACCGACGCAGGCGTGGAGAGGATGCTCCTGATACACGTGTCCGGCATGTTGGAGGGTGCCGTCCTCGAACAGCAGACGCGCCCCCACGACACCGACACGGCTCCCCGTCGCCGGATCGACCGAACCGAGCAAGGCGACCATCTCGCCGATCGCGTCGGGGTCGACCAGCCGCGTGTCGTCGTTGAGCAGCAGGACGACGTCACCCGTCGCCTCGGCCACACCACGGTTGACCTTCGCCGAGAAGTTGAACGGCTCGGTCCAGGGCACCCACCGCAGTCGGCCGCCACTCACCCTCTCGAGCGACTCGCGCACCCAAACAGGTGTCGCCTCGTCGGCCACGACCACGAACTCGAGGTCGGGCCACGACGACGTCGACGCGATCGAGTCGACCGCGTCGATCACCCACGTGGAGGTGCGCCCCCATGCTGTCCCCGTCGACCCACGCGTCGGGATCACGACCGACACCGTGCCACTGCGACCCCAGTCGGCGCGCCGGACGTGGAGGGTCCGCTGATCGGTGACCCCGATGTCGGCGGCGACACCGAGCCGGGCCAGGTGGGCAGCCACCAACGAGCGGTGCCGTTCCTCGCCGATCGGATCACCGTGCCGCTCCACGACGACCTCGGTGCAACGCACCGGGGCGACGCCCGCCTCCGCCGCTCGAAGCAGCAACTCGAGCGACAGTCCGTCGCGCAGGCCGCCGTCGAAGCCCGAGGGGAGCAGCGCGGCGAGCACGTCGGACCGCAGCGCGACCGCGCACTCGACGTGAGCGGCGGAGAGCAGATACTCGTACGACCAGACCGGGTGATGACTGCGCTCACCGAGCACACCCTTCGGTCGGAGGTGGTCGCCCACGACGATCGACGCATCAGGATGCGAACGGATCGCCTCCACGAGCGCGGCGAGGCCGCCCGGGGCAAGCCGGTCAGCAGCCTCGAGCAACAGCACCCAACCATCCTGAGGCCACGAGGGTGAGCCCGACATGACCTGGATCTCCGTCTCGGCCGCTTCCAGGGCTGCGAGTCGCACCGACTCGCGGCACCCGGCCACCTGCGGCGAGGCACACCCCGACTCGTCGAGGACGACCGTGAGCAGCGTCATCGTGCTCTCTGGCGCAAGCGGCCGCGCACGGCCGTCACGAAGCCCCGCCGACGAACGGCCGACATCCGACCGAGGAGGCCGAGTCGCTGCTCCGCACGCCGCAGGTCTCGCTCGAGCACGGCGATCCGGCCGCGCAGGAGTCCCAGTTCTGTCTCGTGACGTCGGATCCGCTCGACGGCCTCGTCGAGGTCGGCGGCACGGCGGGCGGCAGCAGCCTCGTCGGGACCGACGAGCGCCCGGAGACGCTCGAGTTCGGACGGCTGCTCCATGGACCGAGTGTACCCATCGGCCCTCGTCAGGGGCCCCGCACCTACACTCGCCGACATGCCGTCGACCGCACCCGAGAGTCGCCTGCCACCCACCGACGCCTCCGTCGGACGCCGGTGGGCCGCGATCCCCGTGGCAGTTGCCCTCACCGCCGCGGCCCTCGTCCTCGGAGCCCACCTGCTCGGCACCCCTCGCAACGCCGGGCCCGACGAGGCCAGCCACCAGGTCGCGTCGGCGGCACTCGTGCGAGGGGAACGCACCGGCACCAAGGTCCCCAAGTCGCGCACCGTCGTCACCTTCGACGTCCCGGCGATGGCCGGCACCCCGAACCCCGCCTGTTTCGCCTTCCAGCCCGACGTCCCCGTCACCTGCAACAACGGGGTCACCCCCACCACGGGAACGGCGCCGATGGGCACCACCTCCCAGCACTACCCGCCCCTCGGACTCGTCCTCCCCGGCCTCGCGTCGTACGTCCCGTGGGCCGGTGGGTATGCCTTCCTCGCTCGCGCTCTCGCCGCTCTCATCCCCTTCCTGCTCCTCGCCGCAGTGGTGTGCCGGGCACACGGACAAACTCCCCTGGTCCGTCTCGGGCTGCTGGCCGGGCTCACGCCGATCGCATGGTCGACGATGTCGATCACCAACCCGTCGGGACTCGCCATCGCCGGCGGACTCGCGACCTGGGCAGCTCTCCTGCTCCCGCGACCCGACACGACGCGCGGCGACTGGCTCCTCGTCGCAGGGTGGGCCGCCATCGCCGCATCGCGCCGCGACGGTCCGCTGTGGGCGACCCTGGTCATCCTCGCCGCCGCCCTCGTGGCAGCGATGCCACTCGGCGATCTCTGGCGCACGATGTCCCGCACCCAGCGGGTCGTCGCACTCGTGGCGTGGCTCAGCACCGTCGTCGCCGTACGCACCGACACGGGCTCACCATTCCCTCTCCTCGTCGCGCTCAGCCCCCTCGGACTGGTGGGCGTCCACCTCCTCACCCCGTGGGTCCGCGCCCGCCTCGCCTCCGGACGGAAGGGCGCGGCCACCATCGTCGGGCTCGCCGGGCTCCTGATCACCGCGACCGCTCTCGCCGTCCTGGCGCTCTCCGACCGCATCACCGGGACCTACGTCGCCACCGTGGTCGAGGCGACAGGCGAGCACCTCGTGCAGGTCGTCGGACGCCTCGGGACGCTCGATGCATCCGCACCGATGTCCTCGGTCGTGTTGTGGTGGGTCGGGGCCGGCCTCCTCCTCGGCATCGCCGTGGCCTCCGGCATGCGTCGGCCCACCATCGCCGTCGGACTCCTCGTCGGAGTCGTCGTGCTCGCCTGGTTGCTCGAGATCGGCTCCGGTAATCGCTCGGGCTCGTACTGGCAGGCGCGCTACTCGCTGCCGCTCCTCGTCGGACTCCCCCTCTGCCTCGCCCTGTCGACGCGGGACACGACGACATCGGCGACCAATCCCGACGGGATCCGACGGGTCGCCGTCCCCTTCCTCGGGGTCGCCACGTGGTGGATCTGGAACGCGACCTTCTTCGCCGCACAGCGCCGCTGGGCGGTCGGGGTCCACGGAGCACTGTCCCCGTTCTCGTGGGACACCTGGGAGTCACCTGTGGCACCCGTGCTCGTCCTCATCGTCCACGCCCTCGCGTCGGCGGTGCTCGTGGCGTGGGCCACGCGGCCCGCAGTGCCGACTCCCGCGACGGCCTGAGCCGTACGATGGGCGCAGGCCGCCCCATGAACGCACCCGATCCCTCGCCCGAGTTCCCCGCCGCCATCGAGCGGATCGTGCGGGGCGCACACCGGCCACTCTCGTGGCTGTGGTCCCGTGGTTTCCGGATGCTCTTCGTGCTCGACGTCGTGGCGCTCTACGCCTCGATGGTCATCGTCAACGTCGCCCGCTTCGGACTCGACTGGCCGACCTATCCCGCGAGTCGGTACTACGGCAACTTCGCGATCGCCACGGTGCTCCAGGTCGCCGTCAACTACTTCCTCGGCCTCTATGAGCGCGAGCCCCGACTCGGCGTCCGGTCGTGGTTCCCGCGCTCGACCATCTCGATGGCGGTCGGGACGGCCATCGGCGGCCTCGCCGTGCTGATGACCGACAGGTACCTGATGCCCCGCGCCAACCTCGCGGCCGTCTTCGGTCTCGGGAGCGTCCTCCTGGCAGCCAACCGCCACGTCAGCCGAGCCCTGGCCCGGCGACGTCAGGGACCCTCACGCGTGCTGCTCGTCGGCAGCGACGAGGCCATCGCCCTCGCCAGCGGTCACTTCGACGAGGTCATCAGCAGCGACGCAGTGATCGTGGCCACCACCGCCGAACTCGACGAGGTCGTGCCGCTCCTCTCGAGCCACCAGCCCACCGACGTCCTGCTGCTCGACCTCGCCGCCTTCGAGTCGGCGTTCCCCGAGCCCATCTCCAGCATCGACGAACGCGACATCGGCATCCACCAGAGGGTGAGCGCCCGCGAGGTCCTCCTCGGGCTCCGCTCGGTCCACCAGATCGCCGGGCTTCCGTTCACGCGCGTGCGTACCGAGGTCATGGCCTCGCACCAGACACGCCTGAAGCGCTTGTTCGATCTCGTCGCCGTCATCGTCTTCGCTCCGATCGTGCTCCTGATCGTCGGGCTCCTCGCCCTGTACGTGCGGCTGCGTGCCGGCAAGGGCGTGCTCTACCGACAGGTGCGCGTCGGCCGCGACGGAGAGCACTTCACGATGGTCAAGTTCCGCACGATGGGCCACGACGCCGAGGCTGATGGCGCACAGTTGGCCACTCGCGACGACGCTCGCGTGGTGCGCGGCCTCGGTTGGATGCGCACGACCCGCGCCGACGAGCTGCCCCAACTCTGGAACGTGCTGCGCGGCGAGATGTCGCTCGTCGGACCGCGACCGGAACGACCCGAGATGACCGCCGAGATCGGCCGCACCGTGGCCGGGTACGACCGGCGCCATCGCCTCGCCCCCGGACTCACCGGCCTCGCCCAGGTGCAGGGTCGGTACGACACGCACGCCGACTTCAAGCTCGGCTACGACCTGCAGTACGCCGTGAATTGGAGCCTGGTCCTCGACGTCCAGATCCTCCTGCGCACGGTGTGGGTGGTGCTCGCCCGCCGTGTCTGAGAACTGGCCGACGGTGTCGGTGATCGTCCCGGTCCTGAACGAGGCACCCCACCTCGACGCAGCCGTCGCCGCGATCCTCTCGCAGGACTACCCGCTCCCCTTCGACGTCTGTCTCGCCGTCGGACCCAGCAACGACGGCACGGAGGACGTCGCTGCAGCGATCGCCACACGCGAGTCCCGGGTCACCGTCGTCGACAACCCCACCGGTCGCACTCCCGCCGCACTCAACAGGGCGATCGACGCGACGACGGGCGAGATCGTCGTCCGGGTCGACGGCCATGCCTCCCTCTCGCCCGGGTACGTGAGGCGCGCCGTCGAGACGATGCTGCGCACCGGGGCGGCGAACGTCGGTGGTGTCCAGCGCGCCGTCGGACGGACGGCGTTCCAGCACGCTGTCGCCGCGGCGATGACCTCCGTCGCCGGAACGGGCGGCGCACGGTTCCACGTCGGTGGACGCGAGGGCGCTGTCGACACCGTCTATCTCGGCGTGTTCCGACGGTCTGCTCTCGAGGCCGTGGGCTGCTACGACGAGCGACTGATCCGCAACCAGGACTACGAGCTGAACATCCGGCTCCGGGCCGCCGGTGGGACGATCTGGTTCGACCCCGAACTGTGGGTCGACTACCTGCCACGATCCACGGTCCGATCCCTCGGGCGCCAGTACCTCCAGTACGGACGATGGAAGCGCGCGGTCCTGCGTCTCCACCCGTCGTCGATGAAGGTGCGCCAGGCAGCACCGGTCGCCGTCACCCTCGGAGTGGCGCTCGGCTTCATCGCCGGTCCGTGGTTCACGCCGGCGCTCCTCTTACCTGCCGGGTACACCGCGCTCGTCGGCGCCGCGTCGGTGATGGCCGATCGACGGCGGGCAGCGCTCGTCGCTGTCGCACTCATGACGATGCACCTGAGCTGGGGAATCGGGTTCCTGACGGCGCGTCCGCGGCGACTGCTCGGCAACGTCGTAGCCTGACCGGTCGTGAACGACCGCCCCCTCGCGCCGCGCTTCCCCATCGTCGCATGGGCCGAGCGCCGGAGCCGCCGACAGCGGCTGCTCGCCCTCGGCGTGGTCGTCCTGTTCGTCGTCTGGCGCACCGTGGGTGGCCTCGCTGGTCTGCTGCTCGACAGGTGGTGGTTCGACGCCACGACCGACGCCGAGGTCTGGTCGACCCGCACCACGGCGCAGGCGATCCTCGTCGCGATCGCGTTCGTCGGGAGCGTGGCGATCCTCGGCGGAACCATCTGGCTCGTCCTGCGTGCAGGCGAGCGGGTACTCGCCCCCGTCAACCGAGCCCTGCGCTGGTACCACGACCGCATGGGTCCGGCTCACCGTTGGATGCTGGTCACGATCGGGATCTGGGCCGTCTGGACCATCACCACCACCGCCCCGTCGTACTGGCAGGAGTGGCTGCTGTGGCTCCACGGTGACGACCTCGGCGTACCGGTCGCCGGGACTGGCGGCGACCTCGGCGACTACCTGTTCGACCTCCCGCTCCTCATGATCGCGAGTTCGTGGCTGCGCCAGCTCGTCGCCTTCTCCGCCGTCGTCGCCGTGTTCGGCCACGCCGTCTCGGGCGCCCTGCGCTTCCCTCGCCAGTTCCGTTCGCGCCGTGTCGCCACGACGCACATCGCCGTGCTCGTCGGTCTGTTCCTCGGTCTCCAGGCCCTTCACTACGTCCTCGTCGCGCGGCCCTCGACGGCGCTCGATCGCAGCGGCGGGTTCGTCGGCGCTGGCTACACCCTCCTGCAGGTCGTGCGACCCGGGCTCTGGGTCACGGCAGTAGCAGCGATCGCTGCAGCGATTGCCCTGATCCACACCGTCGTCACCCGCACCTGGCGTCTCGGCACCGCTGCCGTGGGCACGTGGGCCGTCGTTCATCTGGCCGCCCTCGTCGTCGTCCCCCTCGTGGTCGAGCAGGCCGTCGTCGGACCGGCCGAGGGTTCGAGGCAGTTGTCGGCGTACGAACGCAACCTCACGGCCACGAGCGCTGCCTACGGCCTCGACACCGTGGAGGTCCTCGACCTCACGCTGTCCGACGGCATCGAGGCGGCTCCCAGCGCCGAGGCAGCCAGCACGCTCGCTCGCACCCCACTCTTCGACCCCGACCGCATGGCGTCGTCGCTGCAGGTCCTCCAGGGCACGGCTGGCACCCGTATCACCGACGTCGACCTCGACCGCTACGTCGTCGACGGTGTCGAGCGCCCGGTCCTCGTCGCCGCCCGCCAGCCCGACCGTGGCGGCCTGCCGGCCTCGGGATGGGTGCAGGAGCACCTCGTCTACACCCACGGTGACGGCCTCGTCCTCGCACCCGCCGACACGGCCGATGCTGACGGCCGTCCCGACACCAGCGTCAACGCCGACGTCTTCGACCCCGACTACGACCCCTCCGACATCTCCGTCTCGGCCACCTACTTCGGCGAGGGGCTCGATGGCTGGTGGGCCGTGGTCGGAACCCGCCGCGAGCAGCAGGGTGGAGCGGAGTACGAGGGAGAGGCCGGAGTCGGACTCGGCTCCGCATGGCGTCGCGTCGTCGCCTCGGTCGCCCTCGGCGACCCACGTCTGTGGCTCTCGGCCGAGGTCACCGGATCGAGCGAACTGCTCGTCCGCCGCGGCCTCACCGATCGCCTCTCGAACCTCGCCCCCTTCCTCTCGTGGGACAGCGACCCGTACCCGGCGCTCGTCGACGGCCGGGTCACCTGGATCGTCGACGGGTACACGACCTCGGCCACGTATCCCGGCTCGCAGTTCTACGGGTCGGCCGGACTCCCTGGCGGCAGCGACATCGCCCGCAACACGCTGAACTCCGTCCGGCACGCCGTGCGTGCCGTGATCGACGCGGCCAGCGGGGAGACCCACCTCTACCGCGCCTCCGACTCCGACGACCCGATCCTCGACCTCTGGTCGTCGATCCTCCCCGGCCTGATCGAACCGACTGATGCGATCCAGCCTGCCCTCGCCGCCCACCTCCGCTACCCCAACGACCTGTTCACGGTGCAGACCACACTGCTCGGCCGCTATCACGTCGACACCGCCGAGTTGCTCTTCAACGGATCCGATCGCTGGACCATCTCCCCGGCCGCATCGTCGTCGGTCGACGACGGTGGACTCGGTGACAGCCCGTCGGTGCTGGTCCATTCTTCTCTCGGTTCCGACGCCGCCACGTGGAGCACGATCCGCCCCTTCAGCCCGGGTGCGTCGGGCCGACCGAGCGCCGCTCGCGACCATCTCGCCGGATTCGCCGTCGTCTCGAACGACGACCCCGGTCGCCTCCTGCTCGTCCGACTCGAGGCCTCGACCGCTCGCCAGCTCAGCACTCCGCAGGTCGCCCAGAGCGCCGTCGACGCCGACCCCGAGTTGGCCAGGGCGATCACGCTGCTGAACGCCAACGGCTCGAAGGTCACCTACGGCCCGTTCGTGCCACAGGTCGTCGACGGGGCACTCGTCTGGGTCCGGTCACTGATCGTCTCGGGCACCAGCGGCACGGCCGCACCGCGTCTGCAGCAGGTCGTCGCCGTCAGCAACGGTGTCGTGGGTAGCGATGTGTCGGCCGTCGAGGCCGTGACGATTGCAGCGACCCGCTCCTGAGCCGTCCGGCGGGAATCCCGGCCCCCTCGACGGGGCATCCGTAGACTCGTCCTTCGTGACGAGTGAGCAGAGCGAGCCGACACCGGCCACGGGCGGGCCGCAGCCGTTCGGGTACCGACCGGCACTCGACGGTGTCCGTACCGTGGCGGTGTACCTCGTGCTCGCCTTCCACGCCGGCATGTCGAGTCTGGCCAACGGGTACCTCGGCGTCGACCTGTTCTTCGTCCTCTCCGGATACCTGATCACCAGCATCCTCCTCGTCGAGTTGGTGCGGTCCGACAAGGTTCGCTTCCGCACCTTCTACGCCCGACGCTTCCGTCGTCTCCTCCCCGCCTCTGCAGTCCTCCTTGTCGTGGGCGCCCTCGTCTCGTTGGGCACCCAGCCCGTGACCGCACGACTCGGTTTCGCCGACGACGCCCGTTCGGCAGCGCTCTACGTGGCCAACTGGCACTACATCGACGTGGCACGCGACTACTTCGCCGAAGGAACCCAGAGCTCGCCATTCCTGCACTTCTGGTCGCTCTCGATCGAGGAACAGTTCTACGTGTTCTTCCCAGTCGTGCTGCTCGTCGTCTGGCGTGCCGGTCGCGGCAACCGTCATGTCGTCGCCGCGGTCATCGGGGCCCTTGCCCTCGCATCGCTCGCTGCGCAGGTCGTGATCGGAGCGGACGACGTCACCCGCTCGTACTACGGCACCGACACCCGGATCTACCAGATCCTGCTCGGCTGTGGACTCGCCGTCGCCATCCGCCTCCACGGGATCCGACTCGGGCGCCGCACCGCCGACGCGGCTGCGATCGTCGGCCTCGGACTCCTCCTGCTGCTCTCCACGTCCGCCGTCGACATGAGCATCTCGACCCGTGGGATCGCTGCAGCCGTGTTGTCGGTCGTGCTCGTCGCTGGCCTCGAGGGCGAGTCGTCGCTCGCCACCCGGGTCGCCTCTGCACCTGCGTTCGTGCACCTCGGACGCATCTCGTACGGCACCTACCTCTGGCACTGGCCTGTCATCGTGGCCCTCGGCCTCGTCGTCGACCTCGCGCCCTGGGTCCTCGCCATCGTCGCCGCCATCATCGCCACCGCTCTCGCCGAACTGTCGGCCGCTGCCGTCGAGATGCCGGTGCGCTCGAACCGGCGACTCGACAAGGTGCCACTCGTCGCTGTCAGTCTGGGTCTGGTCGGTTCGCTCGTTGTCGCGGCCCTCGCACCGGCCATCCTCCGACGCCCCGCCGCCCCGGTGATCACCACCGCGGTCGCGACCACCGTCCCCTCGTCCGACCGCCCGTTCCCGTCCGGCCTCGTGGGCCCCGACATCACCGATGTCGACTGGGACGTCGTGACCATCGCGGAGAAGTCCATCGGGCCCAATCCCCCGCTCTGCCGGATGGGAGACACGACGGGGTGTGCGCTCCACGAAGGATCGGGTCTCCGCGTGCTGGTCGCGGGCGACAGCCATGCGCTGATGCTCAACCGCACCTTCCAACGCTTCGCCGAGGAGCACGACCTCATGCTGTTCACCCAGATCAGCACGGGCTGTTCGTGGGTCGAGGGTGTCACCGACCACCTCGACGGCGGCACGCCCTGTCACCCGCTGCGAGACGGCTGGACCACCGACCTCGTGACCGAACTCGACGTGGACGTCGTGATCGTGCTCGAACGCACCCGACGGGCAGAGACCTTCGGAGCCGGGCAGAAGTACACCTTCGACGATCCCGCACTCGCCGAGATCGGCTACCCAGACGCCTATTCGACACTCATGAACGCGGCCTTCGATCGCATCGAGGCAGCGGGCGCCCGCGTGGTGGTGATCGACTACACGCCGGAGGCCACCGACGACCGCGTCGAGTGCCTCGCTGCCGGGTCGTCGCTCGAGTCGTGCAGCTGGATCGCCGGGCAGTCGGTCGACCCGATCGCGGCATCGCTCACGGCTCGCGACGAGCGCGACGACTCACTCGACGTCGTCTCGCTCGACGACATCGCCTGCCCGAACCTCCCGTGGTGCATCCCGTACCTCGACGGACAGTTCGTCTACCGCGACCGGCACCACGTGCAGCCCGACTGGTGGCTGGCGCACTTCGCCGAGATCGACCAACGCCTCTCGGCCGCCATCCTGCGCGGTTGAGGCTGCTCAGTCGTCGGAGGCGCCCGTGGCCTCGTAGAGCTCGATGACGTCGTCGATCGGGCCGTCGGCGCGCAGGACACCCTTCTCGAGCCAGATCCCGCGGCGGCACAGGCGGCTGAGCTCGTTCATCGAGTGGCTCACCAGCATGAGCGTCCCGGCGGCGGCCAGCATCGACTCGATCCGCTCACGCGACTTGGTGCGGAACGCCTTGTCACCGACGGCCAGCGCCTCGTCGACGAGCAGGATCTCGGGCTTCACCGCCGTCGCGATCGCGAAGTGCAACCGCGCCCGCATGCCCGACGAGTAGGTCTTGAGCGGACGCTCGATCGCCTCACCGAGTTCGGTGAAGGCCACGATGTCCTCGATCACCTCGTCGAGCTCGTCGGCCGCCATGCCGAGAGCGAGACAGCCGAGGCGGATGTTGCGGAGCCCGGACGCCGCGGGCATCAGCGCCGCTCCGACCCCGAGCAGCTTGGGCTCGCTGCGCACGAGGATCTCACCGCGCGTCGGCGGGAGGAGACCCGCGAGGGCGAGGAAGAGGGTGCTCTTGCCCGAGCCGTTCGAGCCCAGCACACCCACCGACTCACCCTGGCGGATGTCGAACGACACGCCCTTCAGCGCATGCACGACGCGACGTCCACTTCCCGTGCCGGTGCTGAAGCGCTGGGCCAGGCCAGCGCGACGCTCCGAGAACACGTCGTACTCGAGGTGCAGGTCGCGCACCCGGACGGAAACGGCACCGCGCGACACGTCAGGGCTTCCCGTACGAGTGCTCGGCGGCACGGAAGAACCGGAACCCGAAGACGAGGAGGGCGATCGACTCGATGATCGCGATGCCGAGCGCACCCGGACGGAGAGGCGTCCCGAGGATCATCCAGCGATAGCAGTCGAGGATCGCGACGATCGGGTTGAGGGTGATGATGCGCTGAGCCCACACGTTGTCGCCGGCAAGGACACGGTCGACCGAGAACATCACACCGGACGTGTACTGCAACAGACGCAGGACGAACGGGATGAGTTGCTCGATGTCACGGAAGGCGTCGTTCAGGCGCGCCGCGACGAACGCCCCTCCGAGGTTGAGCATCGTGTGCAACAGCAACACCAGGGGGAGTGCCAGCCATCGCCGGGATGGGCCGACACCGCTGCCCAGCGCGACGAGCACCACCACCAGCAACTGGAAACCGAACGTCAGCAGGTGGCCGATGGTGTTCGAGATGGGGACGATCGCCCGCGGGAACCGGAAGGAGCGCATCAGGCCCTGTCGGTTGTCGATCGCCTTGGCGCCACCGAGGATGCTCGACGAGGTCAGGTGATAGGCGAAGACACCGATCACGAGCCACACGATGTAGTTGTCGATGCCGCGGTCGACGTTCAGGATGTGCGCGAACACCAGGTAGTAGACGCCCGCCGACAGCAGAGGGTTGCCGAGGTGCCAGACGTTGCCGAGGAAGGTGTCGAGGTGCGACGACCGCAGTTCCTCGAACGGGAGCGCGAACGTGAAGTCGCGACGCGCCCAGATGTCGCGCAGGTACTGACGTGCCGACACCGTCGCCGTCAGCGGACGGAGACCGTCGGACTCCCCACCGGGAGTGCTGTCAGCGGAGACCTCGGACACGTCCATCGACGCTACCGCCCGGCCCATCCGGCGAGGAGTGACTCGAACCGTGCTCCATCGCGCTGCCAGTTGTAGTGCTCGACGGCGTCCGCGTGAACGCGCCGACCCCACTCCTGGCGCAGGTCGGCATCGGCCAGCAGCCGACGAACCGCCACGGCGACGGCGTCGACGTCGCCGTGGGGGGTCACCACACCTGCACCCGTCCGTTCGATCGCCTCCACTGCCAGCGGCAGGGGTGTCGAGATGCAGGGCACACCCCTGGCCGAGTACTCGAGCAACTTCGTCGGCCGGGAGTGCACGTAGTTCGCGAGCGGATGCAGCAGCGACAGCCCGGCCAGCGCTCCGTCGACCCGAGCGAGCGCGACCGGGTTCGGGAGCGGACCGGTCCACTCCACCACGCCTTCGTCGTGGGCGACGCGCACGATCGCCTCGACGTCCCCGTCGGCCGCGCCGATCAGCACGATCCGCGCCTCGCCGGTCAGCAGACGGCCGAGGGCGACCATCTCGAGCGCTCCCCGACCGACCGAGAGACGCCCGACGTAGACGACCTCCGGCAGTTCTCCGGCCGAGCGTCGC